>NZ_JBWKQZ010000009.1:0-264444 GCF_059419025.1 Cupriavidus sp. GW821-FHT07C08 | reverse complement strand
CCTTTCGAAAAACGGGTTATCCGAATCCTCGTTTTACTCCAGGGGCTTACTTGGGCCAGCCCTTCCATAGTATCTAAGCCTGCGGCATGCCGCCGGCATCGCCTGCCTGGATCAGCAGCACCGCGTCGCGCTTGTCCAGCAGGTGCTGGCGCAGGATGGCGGCAAGCCGCTTGCCATCGCGCGCTTCAAGTGCCTGCAGCATCTCTTCGTGGTCGCGGATGGCGCTGTCCCACTTCGGCTTCTGATAGTTGGAGCGGAAGCGCAGCGCCTGCAGCCGCCGGTTCACCGACAGATAGGTCTGGCGCAGCGCCGAATTGCGGGCCGCCAGGTTGATGCGGTCATGGATCTGGTGGTTGATGCGGTAATAGCCTGGCAGGTCGTCATTTGCCCGGCAGGCCAGCATCGCATAGTGCAGGGCCTTGATCTCGGCCAGTTCGACGGCCGTGATGCGTTCGCAGGCCAGTTCGCCGGAAAAGGCTTCCAGCCCGCTCATCAGCTCAAACGTGTCCTGGATCTCCGCGCCGGACAGGCGTGATACGGTCGCCCCGCGGTTGGGCGAGATATCGATCAGGCCCTCTGCCGCCAGCACCTTCAAGGCCTCGCGCAGCGGCGTGCGGGAGATGCCCAGGGTCTCGCACAGTTCGCGCTCATTGAGCTTCCTGCCCGGTTCCAGGGTGCCCTCGACAATGAACGTGCGCAGGTGGGCCACCACGGTGTCGTGCAAGCGTTGCCGTTCGAGCCTGGGCAGTACCGGGGCCGGCGAATCCGTGCCGGAAGTGGCGACCATTTGCATTCAAAATTCCTATCGGGGGATTGTGTTCAATTTTAGCAGACTCTTAACTGGAACTCAAAAACGCACGTAAACCCTTGTTCTGTGGGGTAAACGCTAGAGAATTTGCGCGCAATCTCCCCTGTTTTTCCGTCACTCCTCTGATAAAGTATTTTGCATTCAAAACTCAACAGGAGGAGTCAAATGCTGAATCTCAACTTCCATCCCGCCGGCCGCCACTTCCTGCAGATCCCCGGACCGAGCCCGGTTCCCGATCGCATCCTGCGCGCCATCAGCTATCCGACCATCGACCATCGCGGCCCGGAATTCGGCGCGCTGGGCCTCAAGGTGCTGGACGGCATCAGGAAGATCTTCAAGACCGAGCAGCCGGTAGTGATCTATCCGGCTTCGGGCACAGGGGCCTGGGAAGCGGCGCTGTCGAACACGCTGAGCCCTGGCGACACGGTGCTGATGTTCGAGACCGGCCATTTCGCCACGCTGTGGAAGAAGATGGCCGAGAACCTGGGCATCAAGCCCGAATTCCTCGGCCTGCCGGGCGTGGAGGGCTGGCGCCACGGGGTGCAGGCCGACATGATCGAGGCCCGCCTGCGTGCCGACAGCGCGCATGCGATCAAGGCGGTGTGCGTGGTGCACAACGAGACCTCGACCGGCGTGACCTCGGATATCGCCGCCGTGCGCCGCGCCATCGATGCGGCCGGACACCCGGCGCTGCTGCTGGTCGACACCATTTCCGGGCTGGCGTCCGCCGATTACCGGCATGACGAGTGGGGCGTGGACGTGACCGTGTCCGGCTCGCAGAAGGGCCTGATGCTGCCGCCTGGCATCAGCTTCAATGCGGTGTCGCCCAAGGCCATCGCAGCCTCCCGCACGGCCCGGCTGCCGCGCAGCTTCTGGGGCTGGGACGAGATCATCGAGATGAACCGGACCGGCTACTGGCCCTACACCCCCAGCACGAACCTGCTCTATGGCCTGTCCGAAGCCCTCGACATGATCCTTGAGGAAGGGCTGGACAACGTCTTCGCCCGCCACCAGCGCCTGGCCGAAGCCTGCCGCCGCGCGGTCAAGGCCTGGGGCCTGGAGATCCAGTGCGCGGACCCCGCCGTCTACAGCCCGGTGCTGACCGGCGTGATGATGCCCGAGGGGATCGACGCGGACGTGGTGCGCAGGAACATCTATGACCGCTTCAACATGTCGCTCGGCGCCGGCCTGGGCAAGGTCAAGGGCCGCATGTTCCGCATCGGCCATCTGGGCGACTGCAACGACCTCACGCTGATGGCCACGCTGGCCGGCTGCGAGATGGGCCTGAAGATCTCGGGCGTTCCGCTCGCGGGCAGCGGCACCGTTGCCGCGATGGACTATCTCGCCGCGCACGCCACGCCGCTGTCGCTCAAGGCTGCCGCCTGACGAGAGCCACTGCCATCCGAGACGGGGGCGGGCGCCGCGCGTGCGCAACGCCCCCGCCGGACTGATCGCAACGGATCAGCGCAGCACTGCCGTACCTGACAAAAAACAGAGGAGACGCTGTGGATACAACCCTGCAGGCGGGAGCAAAGATCAGGACGTTCGAGGATGCGACCTATCGCAAGGTGAGCTGGAGGCTGGTGCCATTCCTGATGGTCTGCTTCCTGATCGCTTATCTCGATCGTGTCAATGTAGGTTTTGCCAAGCTCCAGATGTCGCAGCAACTGGGCTTCAGCGAAACCGTCTACGGGCTGGGCGCCGGTATTTTCTTTATCGGCTACTTCCTGTTCGAGGTGCCGAGCAACCTGGCATTGCACAAGTTTGGCGCCAAGGTGTGGATCGGCCGGATCATGATCACGTGGGGGATACTCTCCGCGTGCTTTGCATTCGTGCAGACGCCAACCCAGTTCTACACGCTGCGCTTCCTGTTGGGGCTGGCCGAAGCCGGCTTCACGCCAGGCATCGTGTACTACCTATCGTGCTGGTACCCGTCGCACCGGCGTGCCAAGATCATGGCCATCTACTGCATGGGTTCGCCACTGTCCGGCATCATCGGCAATCCGCTGTCCGGCTACCTGATGGGCAGCATGGCCGGCGTGGCTGGCCTGGGCGGCTGGCAATGGATGTTCTTCATCGAGGCGGTGCCGGCAGTGCTGCTGGGGTGCTTCTGCTTCTACTACCTGGACAACTCCATTGCCAAGGCCAAATGGCTGACCAGCGCTGAGAAGCAGGTCCTTGAACAGGCCAAGTCGGAAGACGTCAAGGCGGTGGACCCGCAGGCACGCGTCGGCAAGGTGTTTACCGATCCGCGCGTCTGGCTGATCAGCCTGATCTGCTTTTGCTATGTCACGGGCCAGTACGGCATCACGCTCTGGCTGCCCACGTTCATCAGGTCGACCGGTGTCGCCGACCCGCTCCATATCGGCTTGCTGAGCGCGATACCGTATATGGCGGCCATTGTCGCGATGTACTTCTTCGGGCGCAGTGCCGACAAGCACCGCGAGCGGCGCTGGCACCTGATCATCCCGTGCATGATGGGTGCGATCGGTTTCCTGGCGTTGCCCTGGGTCATGCACAACACCGCGCTGTCCCTGGTGTTCCTGTCGATCGCCGCAGCCGGCATCCTGACCTGCACGCCGCTGTTCTGGTCCCTGCCGACGGCTTTCCTCAGCGGCGCGGCGTTGGCCACGGCCATCGCCATGAGCAACTCGATAGGCAACCTTGCCGGCTTTACCAGCGGCTACATGATCGGCTACCTGCGCGACGTGACCCAGAGCGGCAACAGTGCTTACTACATGATTGCCGGGATGCTGATGCTGGGTGCGTTCTGCATCTGGACAATACCTGCCCGCCTGGTCAACCGATAGCGAGACAAAGCGGGGTGCGGCACCGTGCCGCTGCCCCGCCTGCCCATCACCTCGCAAACACTTCGCGCCCTTGCCGGCGCATGGAAGGCTCTCATGACAAACTCGTACCAACCGGTGCCGGACGGCCCCGGCCATCACGCGCCGTTCAGCGTGGTGGAAGCCACCGTCGCCAGCGCGCATGCCGCGATACGCGACGGCAGGCTGACGGCGCGCCAACTGGCCAGCGCATGCCTGGCGCGCATCTCGGCCTATGACCAGGACGGTCCCGCCCTGCGCAGCATCCTGCAGCGCAACCCGCAGGCGCTGGAAGAGGCCGGGCGCATCGACGCCATGGCCGGGCGCAACCCGTCGCGGGCGCTGGCGCCGCTGCATGGCATCCCGGTGCTGGTCAAGGACAACATCGAATGCGGCGGCATGGAAACCACCGCCGGCGCCGCCTGCCTGCGCGGCAACCTGTCCGCCGACGATGCCTTCGTGATCCGCCGGCTGCGCGAGGCGGGCGCCATCGTCCTGGCCAAGACCAACCTGCACGAGCTGGCCTCCGGCGGCGAGACGGTCAGCACCTTGTCGGGCCAGACCCTCAATCCCTATGACCTGACGCGCACGCCCGGCGGTTCCAGCGGCGGCACCGGCGCCGGCATCGCCGCCAGCTTCGGCCTGCTTGGCATCGGCACCGACGGGGTCAATTCCATCCGCTCGCCGGCCTCGGCAAACAACCTGGTTGGCCTGCGCCCGACCATGGGCCTGATCAGCCGGGCCGGCCTGGTCCCTTGCGGGCTGACGCAGGACACCATCGGCCCGATCACCCGCACGGTCGCCGATACGGCGCTGCTGCTCGATGTCATCGCCGGCCATGACCCGGCCGACCCGGTCACCAGCCAGGGCGCGCCCCACATCCCGGCGAGCTATGCCGCCAGCCTTGACCGCGACGGACTCAGGGGCGCGCGCATCGGCGTGCTGCGCCATTTCTTCGGCGACCAGGAGGTGCACCGTCCCGTCAACACCGTGATGCAGGCAGCGCTGGCGACCATCGCAGCACAAGGCGCCGAGCTGGTCGCCCTTGACGACGCCATCAGCCCGGATGAACTGCTCGCGTCCACGCTTGTGCACCACTACGAGATGGAGCGCGATCTCGATGCCTACCTGGCGGGGCTGCCCCCCGGCGTCCCGGTGCGATCGATGCAGGACATCATCGCTGCCGGTTCTGTCCATCCAAGCGTGGCGGGAACCCTTGCCACCGCAGCGGCGCTGAGCGAGCGGGAAGGGGAGTACCGCGAACGCCTGCAGCGCCAGCAGGCATTGCGCCAGCGGCTGCAGGACCTGATGGCGCGGCATCGGCTTGACGCGCTGGCATTTCCGCACCAGCGGCGCCTGGTGGTGCCGGTCGGCGAGACCCAGGCAGAGCGCAATGGCGTGCTCGCATCGGCCACCGGCTTTCCGGCCATCGTCATTCCGGCCGGATTCTCGGCGCCGGACGGCAACGCACCCCAGGGTGTGCCGGTCGGGCTGGAGCTCTTTGGTCTGCCCTTCACCGAACCCGTGCTGATACGGCTGGCGTATGCGGCCGAGCAAGCCTTGCGCGCGCGCCGGCCGCCGCACTCGACGCCCGCACTGGAATAGGCGCGCGCCGGAACGAAGTTTTATCGCTGCTCTACAAACGCCAGCCGATCGCGGCGGCGACAAGGTCGCGGACACACCGCGGCAACCTCGAAACGAGGAGGAGACAAAGATGGGCGCAGAAACTGTAGTTCAATCGCCGAATTCCCCACAGCAGCATGAGCTCGACCGGGCCATGGATGGCATCGGGGTGACGGCGTCGCACAAGAAGATCATCTTCATGATCATGCTCGGGGTGATGTTCGATGTCTTCGAGCAGAACGCCGTCGGCCTGATCGGTCCCATGCTGCGCGAGCAGTGGGGCATCTCGGTGGCGCAGATCGGCTTTCTCAATACGCTGACCTTCAGTGCCGCCGCGCTGGGACGCATCGGCTCCGGCTATATCGCGGACCGCTACGGCAGGCGCACGATGCTGAGCGCCAACCTGCTGCTGTTCACGCTCGGCGCCATCATCTGCGCGCTGGCGCCGAACTATGGGGTGCTGGCGGCGGGCCGCTTTATCGTCGGCATCGGCCTGGGCGGGGAGATCTCGATCGCCGTGACCATGCTGGCCGAGCTGTGCTCGACGCGCTTCCGCGGTACCGCGGTGGGCCTGGTCAGCGTGGGCAGCGGCGGCCTGGGCAATATGCTGGCGCCGGCCTTCGGCCTGGCGGTCTTCGCCATGTTCCCGGGTCCGGACAGCTGGCGCTGGCTGTTTGCCTGCCTGGTGCTGCCGGCATTCTTCGTCGTGTTCTACCGGCGCTTTATTCCGGAGACGCCGCGCTTCCTGCTGTCCAAGGGGCGCGTGGACGAGGCCAACCGGGTGCTGTCGGTGCTCGCATCCGGCCGCCTGGGCAAGCTCGACGGCGAGCCAACGCCCTATATCAAGGCAGCGGTCCAGGACGAAGCGCCGCGCACCAGGGTGCGCCTGAGCGACATCTTCAAGGGCCGCCTGGGACGGCGCACGATCGCGCTGGGGATTGCGGTGTCCATGACATACGGCGCGCAGATCTCGGTGCTGACGCTGATGCCGACCATCCTGATGTCGCAGGGCTACACCATCTCCAAGAGCTTTCTCTTCACCATGGTGATGCAGAGCGGCAGCTTGTTCGGCGCGCTCGCGGCGTCGTACTGCGGCTATCACTTCCCGCGCAAGCGGGTGCTGACGATAGGCGCGGGGCTGGCCTGCGCGGCCGGGTTGTGCTTCGGCTTCCTGACGTATAACGTGGGCCTGGTGCTGCTGTTTGGCGCCGCCTTCACGTTCTGCGTGGTGTTGCTGAACACGTCGATCTGGATCTTCGCGCCGGAGCAGTATCCCACCCACGTGCGCGCGTTCGGCACCTCGCTGATCCTGGCGCTCGGCACCCTGGCCGGGGCGCTGACGCCGCTGATCAGCGGGCGCGTGTTCGAAACCTACGGCGTTGGCGGCATGTTCAGCATGCTCGCGGCGATGTACGCAGTGTTTGCGCTGGCCGTGCAGTTCGCGCCGGAAACCTTCGGCCGCGCCATGGGCGAGACCGCCGCCGACGACGAAGCCGGGCCTGCCGTCAGTGGCACCGCGGCCGGCGCCAGCGGTTCCTGAGACCGGGCCGCTCCCGGCAGCGTGCTGCGCGCGCTTGCCGGGAGCGGGATACCGGGCAATATTCTTCCCTCATTCAAGGACATACCCAAGGCATGACATCTTCCAATATCGATCGGGTCGCGCAGGCCCTGCTCAGCGCGCGTAGCGAACAGGGCTGCGCCGATGCAGGGCAATTTGCCACCGTGCTTGAGAATGCGGAACAGGCCTACGCCGTACAGTCGGCCGTGGCCCGCGCGCTAGGCTGGGAAGTGACAGGCGCCGGCTACTGGAAATCCGGCGGTGCCTCGCGCGAGGCGGTGCTGACGCATGCCCAACTGCCGCCGGCCGGGGTCTGGACCAGCCCCGCGCATGCCGGCGACTGGCCTTTCACATGGCGCGGCATCGAGGCGGAGATTGCGTTACGGCTGGGGCAGGGCGTTGACGCCGCCCAGGCTGCCGCCCTCGACTACGCCGGCGCGGCCGGGCTGGTCGATGCGATAGCGGTGTCGATTGAAGTCGTCGATTCGCGCTGGCGGCAGTATCTCGCCGCGCCCGCGCTGCTGAAGCTGGCCGACCTGCAGTCCCACGGCGCCCTGGTGCTTGGCGAATGGCGTGACTATGCCGCGCGAGACTGGGCGGCACAGCATTGCCGGGTGCGGATCGGCACGCACACGACCGAGCGCCGTGGCACCCACGCGCTGGGCGATCCGGCTTATGGACTGGTCGCCTGGCTGCGCCACGCCACGCGCGACGGGCGACGCGTAGAGGCCGGCACGGTCGTCACTACCGGCACCTGGGTTGGCATCCTGGACGCATCGGCAGGCGACTTGGTGACTGCGGAATTCGAAGGCATCGGCGAGGCCTCGGTCCAGCTCTGAGGACGGCGTTGCCGTTGGCGGGGCGTCAGCTGCGCAAGCCGACGCCCTGCATGATGATCCGCAGCACCCACGCGGCCACGCCCAGCGCCGCCACGCTGGCGGACCAGATCAGCACCAGCCAGCCGACGCGGCGCAGCCAGGTGCCGGTGCCTGTCCCCGAGCGCTGTGTATCCATCAGTGGTAGCCCTCGCCGTGGCGCACCTTGCCGCGGAACACGTAGTAGGCCCACACCGTGTACATCAGGATGAAGGGGATGATGAACAGCGCCCCCACCAGCGCAAAGCCCTGGCTTTGCGGCGGTGCGGCGGCGTCCCAGATCGAGATTCCCGGCGGGATGATATTGGGCCAGACGCTGATTGCCAGCCCGCTGTAGCCGAGAAACACCAGCCCCAGCGCGTACATGAACGGCGAGATATCCGGCTCGTGCCGCAGCGCGCGCATCAGCATGAACATGCACAGCGCCACCAGGACCGGCACCGGCGAGAACCAGAACAGGTTGGGCAGGCTGAACCAGCGCTCGGCAATCTCGGGATGCGTCAGCGGCGTCCACAGGCTGATCACGGCGATCACCGCCAGCAGCAGCCACGCCAGCGTGCCGGTCAGCTTGATCATGCGCTGCTGCAAGTCGCCCTCGGTCTTCATGATCAGCCAGGTGCTGCCCAGCACCGTGTAGGCCACCATCAGGCCCACGCCGCAGAACAGCGGGAAGGGCGTGAGCCAGTCCAGCGGCCCGCCGGTAAAGCGGTGGCCCTCCAGCTTGATGCCGTCGATATAGGCGCCCAGCGCCACACCCTGGAAGAAACTGGCCGTGGCCGAGCCCAGGATGAAGGCGGCATCCCACACCGGGCGCTCGCGGTCGTTGGCCTTGAAGCGGAACTCGAACGCCACGCCGCGAAAAATCAGGCCCAGCAGCATCAGCATCAGCGGCAGGTAGAGCGCGCTCAGCACCACCGAATACGCCAGCGGGAACGCCGCCAGCAGCCCGGCGCCGCCCAGCACCAGCCAGGTCTCGTTGCCGTCCCAGACCGGCGCCACCGTGTTCATCATCACGTCGCGGTCATGCCGGTCCGGCACGAACGGATAGAGCATGCCGATGCCCAGGTCGAAGCCGTCCATCACCACGTACATCATCACGCCGAAGAAGATGATGACGATCCAGAGAAGCGAGAGGTCGATGCCCATGGTGTCAGCTCCGGGTGCGTGCAGTGGTGGCGGGGGCGAGCGCTTCGTCGTCATCCACCGCTGACAATGGCCGTGCCGGCGTATGCTCGCGTCCGGGGCCGCCTTCTGGCTTGGCTTCTTCCAGCGCCGGACCCTTGCGCACCAGCCGCATCATGTAGGCGATGCCGACGCCGAACACGAAGAAGTAGGCCGCCACGAAGATCGCCAGCGTCGCCGCCAGCTCGGGCACGCCGTGCGGCGACACCGCGTCGGCGGTGCGCTGCAGCCCGTAGACCACCCACGGCTGACGCCCGACCTCGGTGGTGAACCAGCCGGCCAGGATCGCGATCAGGCCGGTGGGCCCCATCCACAGCGCCATATGCAGGAAGCCGCGCGAGCGGTACATGCGCTCGCCCCTGCGCAGCAGCAGGCTCCACAAGCCCAGCAGGATCATCAGCAGCCCCAGCCCCACCATCACGCGGAACGACCAGAACAGGATGGTGGAATTGGGCCGGTCCTGCGGCGCGAACTCCTTCAGGCCCTTGATCTGCCCGTCCCAGGTATGGGTCAGGATCAGGCTGCCCAGGCGCGGCACCTCGACCGCGAAGCGTGTCTCTTCGCGCGCCATGTCGGGCCAGCCGAACAGCAGCAGCGGCAGGCCTTCATTGCCCTTGTTCTCCCAGTGGCCTTCCAGCGCGGCGATCTTGGCGGGCTGGTGCTTGAGCGTGTTCAGGCCGTGCATGTCGCCGATCACGGCCTGGATCGGCGCGACGATCAGCAGCATCCACATCGCCATCGACAGCATCTTGCGGATGGCGGGGTTGTCGCGCCCGCGCAGCAGGTGCCAGGCGGCGGAGGCGCCGACGAACAGCGCCGTGGCCAGGAACGCCGCCACGCTCATATGCACCAGGCGGTAGGGGAACGACGGGTTGAAGATGACTTCGAACCAGTTGGTCGGCACCACGCGGCCGTTGATGATCTCGAAGCCCGCCGGCGTCTGCATCCAGCTGTTGGAGGCCAGGATCCAGGTGGCGGAGATCAGCGTGCCGAGCGCCACCATCACCGTGGCAAAGAAATGCAGCCCCGGCCCGACGCGGTTCCAGCCGAACAGCATCACGCCCAGGAAGCCCGCTTCCAGGAAGAAGGCGGTCAGCACCTCATAGGTCAGCAATGGCCCGGTGATGCTGCCCGCGAACTCCGAGAAGAAGCTCCAGTTGGTGCCGAACTGGTAGGCCATCACCAGCCCGGACACCACCCCCATGCCGAAATTGACGGCAAAGATCTTGGACCAGAAGTGGTAGAGGTCGCGGTAATGCGTGCGCTGCGTGCGCAGCCAGCAGCCTTCCAGCACCGCCAGGTAGGCGGCCAGGCCGATGGTGATCGCCGGAAAAATGATGTGGAAGGAAATCGTGAACGCAAACTGCGTGCGGGCGAGGTCTAGCGCGGTCAAACCAAACATGTTGTTCTCCGTGGCGCTGGCCTGGCGCACGCCTGTGACGGGCGCGGCACTGCCGTCTGGCAGGCCGGGGCCGGTCGGCAGAGCGCGCCGGGGCGCGGGCCGTAGGCGCGTGCGGTAAAGCGTAGTGTACGCCGCGCGCGCAGCAAAGGGCACCGTCGGTGCCGGTGTCGTACGGGTGACATATCGCCGCACCCGGTGCCGGCGGCGCCGCTACACGCGGCCCGGTGCCCTTGTTGATGGTGACCATGCTAATGGAGCCCGGACGAACGGAACAGCATCACCTCATTGAAAAAATACCGTATCAGTTTTGCGCGGCGCAACAGAGGCAGCGGCTGACAAGCAGACCAAAGAAGTGCATAGTCATGCGCTTCCCAGAAGCCTTTGAACATCGCGTCCGCCACTGCCTGACGCGGCCCCGCCTGCCATGGATTCCACCTTGCTGATCGTGATCGCCGGCGCCGCCGTGGCCGGCTTTGTCCAGGGGCTGTCGGGCTTTGCCTTCGGCATGGTGGCGATGTCGTTCTGGGCCTGGGCGATCGAGCCGCGGCTGGCCTCGGCCATGACCGTGTTCGGCGCGCTTACCGGCCAGCTGCTGGCGGCGGCGTCGGTGCGGCGCGGGCTGTCGTGGCGGCGGCTGTGGCCGTTCGTGGCCGGCGGCGTGGCAGGCATCCCCCTGGGCGTGGCGATCCTGCCGACGCTGGACGCGCAGTGGTTCAAGGTCGTGCTGGGTGGCTTCCTGACCCTGTGGTGCCCGGTGATGCTGATGGTGCGCAAGCTGCCGCATATCGGCGTGGGCGGGCGCGTGGCCGATGGCGTGGCCGGCGCGGCCGGCGGCGTGATGGGCGGTATCGGCGGCTTTACCGGCGTGATCCCCACGCTGTGGTGCACGCTGCGCGGCTTCGACAAGGACGAGCAGCGCGCGGTGATCCAGAACTTCAACCTCGCCACGCTGGCCATGACCATGGCCGCCTATGTGGGCAAGGGCATCGTCACGCGCGAGATGCTGCCGATGTTCCTGGTGGTGGCACCCGCGATGCTGGTGCCCACGCTGCTGGGCACGCGGCTTTACCTGGGCATCAGCGAGGCCACCTTCCGCAAGGTCGTGCTGACGCTGCTGACCGTATCCGGCGTGGCGCTGCTGGCCACCTCGGTGCCCGTGTTGATGGCGCGTGCGGGCTAGACGGTCCTGACCTGCGCCGCAGCCTCGCGCAGGCATTCCACCAGTTGGTCGGTGCCGAGCGACGGCGCCCGTTCGCGCAGCGTGATGATGCCGACCGGGGGCAGGTCGACCGGCACGGCCATCTTCAGCACGTGCAACTGGCCTTCCTCCTGCAGCGACAGCGCCACCGACTCGGCCATGAAGCCGGCCGCGCCGCGCTGGCCGACAAAGGTGGCCTGCGCCAGGTAGGACGAGGTCTCGATGACATCCTGCGGCGGGTGCAGGCCGTGCCGATAGAAGGCCTGCTCGATCTTCACGCGCAGCGACGCCCACGGCGGCGGCAGCACGCAGGGCATCGCTGCCAGGTCGGCCCAGCTGGGGCGGGCCTTGCGCGCGAGCTTGTGGCCGCGCCGGACCACGACCACCATCGGTTCTTCATAGAGGGCTTCGGTCAGCAGGTCCGGCGCCGCATAGCCCGGCTCCAACCGGCCCACGATCAGGTCCAGCTCGCGCAGCCGCAGCTTGGGCAGCAGGTGGGTCAGGTCGCCTTCCTCCACCAGCACGGTGGCGCGCGCGTGGCGGTCCTTGAGCGCGCCCACGGCCTGCGCCAGCAGCACCGGCAGCGCCGCGCCCATCGAGCCCACGCGGATGCGGCCGGAGGCGCCGCTCTGCACCGCGGCGATCTCGTCGCGGGTCTGCTCGTACTGGGCCAGCACCGAGCGCGCGAAGCGCACCAGCGATTCCCCGGCAGGGGTGGGCTCGGTGCCGCGGGTGGAGCGCGTGAACAGCGACAGACCCAGCATCTTCTCGACTTCGGTCAGCACCTTGGACACCGCCGGCTGGCTCACGGACAGGAACTCCGCGGTGCGGCCGAGGTGGCGGAACTCATCCAGCGCCACCAGCAGTTGCAGGTGGCGCAGCTTGATATTGGAGCGCAGCGCGCGATCGATCTGGACCATGCCCGCCAGTCTATCTAACCTTAAGGTTATGAAGCAATGCCGTTCTTTGATTGGATTGTTATGTTGAGGCGCGACAGAATGCGGGCATGACGAGGCTGGCTGCGCCGGTCCCGCCGATAATGAAAACATCGGAGACACCCGCAAATGACCCAAGGCTTCCCCATCGATTCCAAGCGCCGCCGCCTGCTCATCGGAGCCGCGGCGGGTGCTGCCGCGGGCGCCGCCGGCGTGCTGCTGCCTGCCGCACGGGCGCTGGCCGCCGAGTATCCCGAGCGTCCCATCACCTTTATCTGCCCCTGGCCGGTGGGCGGCACCGCTGACCAGTCGATGCGCGCGCTGTGCCAGGTGGCCGGCGGCATTCTCAAGCAGTCGATCGTGGTCGAGAACCGTGCCGGCGCCTCCGGCATGATCGGCACCAAGGCCCTGGCGCGCGCCAATCCGGACGGCTACACCATCGGCCAGATCCCGATCTCGGTGACGCGCTTCGCGCAGCTCGGCATGCTGCAGCTGGATCCGCGCAGCGAGCTGACCTACCTGGCGCGCACCTCGGGCCAGACCTTCGGCATCGCCGTGCCGGCCAACTCGCGCTACAAGACGCTGCAGGATGTGGTGGCCGCGGCCAAGGCCAGCCCCGGCAAGATCACCTATGCGCACGCCGGCATCGGTGGCGCCACCCACGTCGGCATGGAACAGTTCGCGCTGGCCGCGGGCATCCAGTTCAATGCGATCGCCTACAAGGGTGGCGCCGCCGCGCTGCAGGACGTGCTGGCCGGGCAGGTGGACCTGCTGGCCGATTCCAGCTCATGGGCGCCGCACGTGGAAGCCGGCAAGCTGCGCCTGCTGGCCACCTGGGGCGAACAGCGCGCGACCCGCTTCAAGGACACGCCGACGCTGAAGGAACTGGGCTACAACGTGGTGGTGGAAGCGCCCAACGGCATCGGCGCCCCGAAGGGCCTGCCGCCCGCCGTGGAAAAGAAGCTGCGCGACGCCTTCCGCGCCGCGGTGGCCAGCAACGAGTTCAAGCAGGTGGCGGCGCGCCTGGATGCGCCCGTGATGTACCTGGACGGTCCTGACTACAAGAAGTACGTGGCCAGCGTCTATGACCAGGAAACCCAGCTGATCCAGCGCCTCAAGCTGAAAGAACTGCTGCAGCAAGGCTGATTGCTGTCTAAGGCCAAGTCCAAGTGAATCCCAATCCCGTCATCCGCCTGCACGCCAACGACAACGTGCTGGTCGCCCGCAGCGACCTCAGCCTTGGCCAGCAGCTGGCCGACCCCGCCGTGCGCGTGCGCGCACAGGTGCCGGCCGGCCACAAGATCGCTGCCTGTGCCATCGCGGCCGGCACGCCGGTGCGCAAGTTCGACACCGTCATCGGCGTGGCCGCGCGCGATATCGCCCAGGGCGACCACGTGCATTCGCACAACCTGACCCTGGTCGATTTCTACCGCGACCCGGCGTTCTGCCAGGACGTGCGGCCGGTCGACTACGTGCCCGAGGCCCGGCGCGCCACCTTCAACGGCTTTGTGCGCCCGGACGGGCGCGTGGGCACGCGCAATTTCATCGGCATCCTGTCGTCGGTCAATTGCTCGTCCACCGTGATCCGCCAGATTGCCGCGCATTTCACAGCGGAGCGGCTGGCAGCGTATCCGAATGTCGATGGCGTGGTGGCCTTCGCGCAGACCAGCGGCTGCGGCATGTCGTCGCCGAGCGAGCACTTCGACGTGTTGCGCCGCACGCTGGCCGGCTATGCGCGCCATCCCAACCTGGCCGGCGTGCTGATCGTCGGCCTGGGCTGCGAGCGCAACCAGGTGGCATCGCTGGTGGAATCGCAGGGGTTGGAGCCGGGCCCCGCGGTGCATACGCTGGTGATGCAGGATAGCGGCGGCACGCGTGCCACCATTGCCGCGGGGATTCGCGCGATCGAATCGATGCTGCCCGCGGCCAATGCCGCGGTGCGCGAGCCGGTATCGGCCAGCCACCTGAAGATCGGCCTGGAATGCGGTGGCTCGGACGGGTTTTCCGGCATCAGCGCCAACCCGGCGCTGGGCGCGGCGATGGATATCCTGGTGCGCCATGGCGGCACCGCCATCCTGTCCGAGACCCCGGAAATCCACGGCGTGGAATTCATGCTCACACGCCGCGCGGTGACGCCCGAGGTCGGCCAGAAGTTGCTGGACCGCCTCGCCTGGTGGGAGCGCTACACCGCCGGCCACAACGCCCAGTTCAACGGCGTGGTCGGCCACGGCAACCAGCAGGGCGGGCTGGCCAATATCTTCGAGAAATCGCTGGGCTCGGCCATGAAGGGCGGCACCACGCCGCTGCAGGCGGTGTACGAATACGCCGAGCCGATCGACCAGGCCGGCTTTGTGTTCATGGACTCGCCCGGCTATGACCCGGTGGCCGTCACCGGCCAGATCGCCAGCGGCGCCAACCTGATCTGCTTTACCACCGGCCGCGGTTCGATGTTCGGCTCCAAGCCCGCGCCGACGATCAAGCTCGCATCCAACTCGGCGATGTACCACCGCCTGGAAGAAGACATGGACATCAACTGCGGGCTGGTGCTCGACGGCGAGCTGACCGTGCCGCAGATGGGCCAGCGGATCTTCGAACATATCCTGCGCGCGGCCTCCGGCGAGCCGACCAAGAGCGAGGCGCTGGGCCTGGGCGACAACGAGTTCGTGCCCTGGCACCTCGGCATCGTCAGCTAAGCCGCCTCCCGCAAATCTCTCTCCCACACACTTATGCTGACGCTTTCCGAGCAAGCGCTGCTGCGCAGCCAGAACCTGATTGACGACCGGTGGTGCGATGCCGGCCTTGGCGCCCGCCTGCAGGTCGCCGACCCGGCCACCGGCGAGACCTTTGCCAACGTGCCAGACAGCGATGCCGGCGATGCCCGCCTTGCCGTCGATGCAGCCGCTGCCGCTTTCCCGGCCTGGAGCCGCCGGCCCGCGCGCGAACGCGCCCAGTTGCTCAAGCGCTGGCATGCGCTGATCCTCGCGCACCAGGAAGACCTGGCGCGCATCATCTCGACGGAGCAGGGCAAGCCCCTGAAAGAGGCACGCGGCGAGGTGCAGTACGGCGCGTCGTATGTTGAGTGGTTTGCCGAAGAGGCCACGCGCATCTGCGGCGATATCGTCGCCGAAGCCGTGCCGGGCCGCAAACTGCTGGTGCTGAAGGAGCCGGTGGGCGTGGTCGCGGCGATCACGCCGTGGAACTTCCCGCTGGCGATGATTGCCCGCAAGATCGCCCCGGCGCTGGCCGCCGGCTGCACGGTGGTGGCCAAGCCCGCCGAGGACACCCCGCTGACCGCGCTGGCGCTGGTATGGCTGGCGCAGCAGGCCGGCATGCCCGCGGGCGTGCTCAACATCGTCACCGCATCGCGGGAGCATACGCCGGGCGTGGTCGACGCCTGGCTGGTCGACAGCCGCGTGCGCAAGATCACCTTTACCGGCTCCACGCCCGTGGGCAAGCACCTCGCGCGCGAATCGGCGGCCACGCTGAAGAAGCTGTCGCTGGAGCTGGGCGGCAACGCGCCCTTTATCGTCTTCGAGGACGCCGACCTCGACGCCGCGGTCGATGGCCTGATGGCGTCCAAGTTCCGCAACGGCGGCCAGACCTGCGTGTGCCCGAACCGGGTCTATGTGCACGACGTTGTGCACGACGCCTTTGTCGAGCGCCTGGCACAGCGCGTTGGCGCGCTGCATGTCGGCCCCGCCACGGAAGAGGCCGCGCAGATCGGCCCCATGATCAATGCCCGCGCCGTCGACAAGATCGCACGCCATGTTGAAGACGCCGTCGCCCGGGGCGCGCGCGTGGTCACCGGCGGCAAGCGCGTGCGCACCGCCGATGGCCCGAATTACTACGCGCCGACGGTGCTGATTGACGCGACCCCGGAGATGGAGCTGTCGTGCGAGGAGACCTTCGGCCCGGTCGCGCCGGTCTTCCGCTTCCGCGATGAAGCCGAGGTGATCCGCGACGCCAACGACACCCCGTTCGGCCTGGCTGCTTACTTCTACTCCAACGACATCCGCCGCATCTGGCGCGTGGCGCAGGCGCTGGAAACCGGCATGGTCGGCATCAACGAGGGCGCGATCGCGGCCGAGGCGGCGCCGTTCGGCGGCGTCAAGGAATCCGGCTACGGGCGCGAGGGCTCGCGCCACGGGCTGGACGACTACATGCATACCAAGTACCTTTGCCAGGGCCAGCTCGGCTGAAGCGCCGGGCCCATCGATCATCGAACCGGAACACACCATGCCCGCAAACAATCCCTTCAAGACCGCGCTGGCCGCCCGCCAGGCGCAGATCGGCCTGTGGCTGTCGATGGCAACGCCGTACCTGGCCGAAGTGTCGGCCACCGCAGGCTTTGACTGGCTGCTGATCGACGGCGAGCACGCCCCCAACGACCTGCGCTCGACGCTGCACGCACTGCAGGCCGTGGCGCCGTACCCGGTCCAGCCCGTGGTGCGCGCTGTGGCCGGCGAAGTGCCGCTGATCAAGCAGTTGCTCGACATCGGCGCGCGCAGCCTGCTGGTGCCGATGGTGGATACGGCGGAACAGGCCCGCATGGTGGTCAGCGCCACGCGCTACCCACCGCAAGGCATCCGTGGCGTGGGCAGCGCGATCGCGCGCGCCTCGCAGTGGAGCGCCCGCACCGACTACCTCGATGTGGCCGACGATGAAGTCTGCCTGCTGGTGCAGGCCGAAACCGTCACCGCATTGCGGAACCTGGAAGCGATCTGCGCGGTGGACGGCATCGACGGCGTCTTTATCGGCCCGGCCGACCTGGCTGCGTCGATGGGCCACCGCGGCCGCCCCGGCCACCCGGAGGTGCAGGCCGCCATTGAAGGCGCGATGCGTACCATCATCGCCAGCGGCAAGGCCGCCGGCACGCTGACGTCGGATCCGGCACTGGCACGCCGCTACCTCGACCTCGGCTGCACCTTCGTGGCCACCGGCGTGGACGTGATGCTGTACGCCAACGCCGCGCGCAAGCTTGCCGCATCGTTCCGTGCGCAGCCCGCGGACGCTCCCGCCGCAGACAAGCCCTCCGCCGCGTACTGACCCGTATCTCCTTCGCCTTACACACATGCCAGCTGAAACCCCGACCCCAGACACCACCTTGCGCGCGATGCAGGCCATCGTTGGTGCAAGCGCCTGCCGCAGCGGCGACGCCGACACGCAGGCCTACGTGACCGACTACCGCGGCATCTACCGCGGCCAGGCGCAGGTGGTGGTGCTGCCGTCATCGACGGAAGAGGTCAGCCAGGTGCTGCAGTGGTGCCATGCCCAGCGCGTGCCGGTGGTGCCGCAGGGCGGCAATACCTCGCTGATGGGCGGCGCCGTACCGGACGACAGCGGCACCGCCGTGGTCGTCAACCTCAGCCGCATGAACCGCGTGCTGGGCATCGACACCATCAACGACACCATGACCGTGCAGGCCGGCGTCACGCTGAGCGCCGCACGCAGCGCCGCCGAGGCCGGGCAGCGCCTGTTCCCGCTGCGCATCGGCTCCGAAGGCTCATGCCAGATCGGCGGCAACCTGTCGACCAATGCCGGCGGCACCGCGGTGCTGCGCTACGGCAATATGCGCGACCTGGTGCTCGGCATCGAAGTGGTGCTGCCCGATGGCCGCATCTACTCGTCGCTGCGCGGCCTGCGCAAGGACAACACCGGCTACGACCTCAAGCACCTGTTCGTCGGCGCGGAAGGCACGCTTGGCATTATCACCGGCGCCGTGCTCAAGCTGATGCCGCAGCCGCGCAGCAGCGCCGTGGCCTTTGTCGCCGTGCAGGACCCGGCCGCGGCGGTGGCCTTGCTGGGCGAAGCCAAGCGCCTGTCCGGCCAGGCCGTGACCGCGTTCGAGCTAATCTCGCGGCCCGCGCTGGAACTGGTGCTTGAGTATCTTGGCAACGTGGCTTCCCCGCTGCAGGACAAGCACGACTGGATGGTGCTGATCGAGCTCACCTCCGGCACCGATGCGGAAAGCCTGAACGCCACGCTGATGGAAATCCTCGAATCCGGCTTCAGCCAGGGCCTGGTGCAGGACGCCGCCGTGGCCGCCAGCCTGTCCGATGCCCAGACCTTCTGGCGCATCCGCGAAGAGATCTCCGACGCCCAGACCCGCACCGGCGGCAGCATCAAGTGCGATGTCTCGGTGCCGCTGTCGCGCATCGCCGCGTTTGTCGAGGAAGCCTCGGCCAGGGTGCTGGAACTGGTGCCGGACGCGCGCATGGTGATCTACGGTCATATGGGCGACGGCAATGTGCACTTCAACCCGCTGCGGCCCAGGGATCAGCCAGGTAAAGAGTTCCTGGCGCAATGGTATGAGCAGGTCTCGGCGCTGGTCGACGGCATGGCCCATGCGGAAAACGGCTCGATCTCGGCCGAGCACGGCATCGGCGTGGCCAAGCGCGATGACCTGACGCGCTACAAGTCACCGGTGGAACTGGAGCTGATGTGGCAGGTGAAGCAGGCGCTTGATCCGTTGAACCTGCTCAACCCGGGCAAGGTGCTGCCGGCGCCGGCCCGATAGTCCACCGCTATTCCACACCACGGAACGCGGGCAGGGCGCGCGTAGCATGAATCGCCCATCTGGGCTAAGGTGTCTGCTATCCAGAACGCGCGGAGCCGGGGCATTGCCGCACCGGCCACCGCGCACAGCACGGCCGGCCCACCGGCCCAGACACCGATGAGCGCCCAATCCCCCGACATCGCCCTCGCAGCTGCCCCCATCTCCCTCGAAAAGCCCGAGCTTGATTACCCCTGTGGTGACGCCCCCGAACCCGGCCACGCCCGCGAGGTAGCGCCCGGTGTCCTGTGGCTGCGCATGCCGATGCCGCTGGGCCTGAACCACATCAACCTGTGGGCCATCCGCGACGGCAATGGCTGGGCCGCCGTCGACGCCGGCCTGCAGACGCCGGAAACCGCCCAGGCCTGGCGCGCCCTGTTCGCCGCAAGCGGCCCGCTCGCCGGTGGCCTGACGCGCCTGTTCGTGACCCATATGCACCCCGACCACATCGGCATGGCCGGGTGGCTGACCGGCAAGCTCGACTGCCAGCTGTGGATGACGCGGCTGGAATACCTGATGTGCCGCGTGCTGGCGGCGGATACGGGGCGCGCGGCGCCCGATGACGCGATCGAGTTCTATCGCCGCGCAGGCTGGGACGACGAAGCGATCGAGGTGTACCGCACCCGCTTCGGCGGCTTCGGCAAGTACGTCCACGCCTTGCCCGAGAGCTTCCACCGCCTGTCCGATGGCGACACCGTCCGTATTGGCGCGCACGACTGGCAGGTCATCGTCGGCACCGGCCACTCGCCCGAACATGCCTGCCTGTACTGCCCGGCGCTGAAGCTGCTGGTGTCCGGCGACCAGGTGCTGCCGCGCATTTCCTCCAATGTATCGGTGTTCCCGACCGAGCCCGATGCCGATCCGATGCAGGACTGGCTGGCCTCGCTCGACAAGGTGCGCGCTGCCGTGCCGGACGATGTGCTGGTGCTGCCGGCGCATAACGAACCGTTCCGTGGGCTGCATGCGCGCATCGACTATCTGCGGGCGAGCCAGTTGCAGGCGCTGGACCGGTTGCGTGGCGCGTTGGGGACGCCGAAGCGGGCGGTGGATGTGTTTGGGGAATTGTTCTCGCGCCCCATCACCGGAAGTGGCGGGCTGTTGGGGATGGCTACCGGCGAAAGCATTGCGCACCTGAACTACCTGCTGGAGCGGGGCGAGGCGGTGCGCGAAACCGGTCCCGATGGCTGCCACTGGTACCGCATGCGGTAATCCCGGGGCGGCGGGAATTGCCGCGTCGCCTTGACTTCCGATCGTACGATATATATCGTAAGATATGTTTTACGACATATCGGAGGTAGCCATGCGCCATCATTCCCACCCTTTTGGCTTCTCAGGCCACGGCCGTCACCTGCTGATGCGCCTTGTGCCGCACTTTGAACGTCACTTCGCCCACCACGCCATGGGTCGCCATGGCGGCGGCTTCTGGGGCGGCGGGCATGACGACGGCTTCGGCCCGGGCGGCCCCGATGGTCCCGGCAGCTTCGACGGCGAAGGCTGGCGCCGGGGCCGCAAGTTCAGCGCCGATGACCTGCAGTTGCTCCTGCTAGCCATGCTCGAAGAGAAGCCGAGCCACGGCTACGAACTGATCAAGGCGATCGAAACCCGTACCAACGGCTTCTACAAGCCCAGTCCCGGCGTGGTCTATCCGGCCCTGACTTATCTGGAAGAAGTCGGCTACGCCACCGTCGATACGGAAGGCAACAAGAAGCGGTACCAGCTGTCCGAGACCGGCAAGGCCCACCTGGCGGCCAACCGCGAGCGGGTCGAGGTGATGATCGCCAAGCTGCGCCACGTGGCGCGCAAGGTGGAATGGATGCGGCGCGCCATGAGCGGCGAGCCGCAGCCCGAGCCGGAGCAGGGCGGCTGGGTGCCCGAGCTGATGCAGGCCCGTGCCGCGATCAAGCGAGCCATTGCGCTACGCAGCGATGCGGGCGCCGACGAGCAGCGCCGTATCGCAGAGATCCTGCTGCGCGCAGCGGCCGAGATCGAAGCGGTCCGCAAGGCCTGACGCGTGGCACTGACGCTGGCTGCGGCCATCGGCAACCTGACCCGGCGGGCGCCGGGTTTGATCCCAAGGAATCCCAATATGAGTGAGAACAACCAAGCCTCCGCACGCGACCTGACTGTGCAGCGCGTGCGCCATTCGCTCAAGATGCGCCTGCTGCAAGTAGTGCGCACCACGCAAGTGTCACCGCAGCTGCTGCGCGTCACGCTGGGCGGTGCTGATCTGCAGGACTTTGTCTCGGCGTCGTTCGATGACCACGTCAAGGTCTTCTTCCCGGTGGATGGCGCAGACAAGCCGGTGCTGCCGCAGGTCACCGCTGACGGCATCACCTTCCCCGAAGGCCAGCCGCGGCCGGCCGCGCGCGACTACACGCCGCGCCGCTACGATGGGGCGAAGCAGGAACTGGATATCGAGTTCGTGCTGCATGGCGATGGTCCCGCTTCGACCTGGGCGGCGCAGGCGCAGCCGGGCCAGTACCTGGGCGTGGGCGGGCCGCGCGGCTCGTTCGTGGTGCCCACGGCGTTCGACTGGCACCTGCTGATCGGCGACGATACCGCGCTGCCGGCGATCGCCCGGCGCCTGGAAGAGCTCGGGGCCGATACGCGCGCCATCGTGGTGGTGGAAGTGGGCGATGCCGCCGCGCAGATTCCGCTGCCGGAGTCCGCGCAATGCGATGTGCATTGGCTGCATCGTGGCGATGCGCTGGAAGGCAGCCTGCTGGAAGGGGCGCTGCGCAAGCTCACGCTGCCGTGCGGCGAGGGCTATGTGTGGGCCGCTGGTGAAGCGGCGGCAATGAAGGCCGTGCGCCAGTATCTGGTCAGCGAACGCGGCATCGACAAGCGCCGCATCCGCGCGTCGGCCTACTGGAAACGCGGCGATTCGGCGGTGCATGAGACGCTGGACGACTGAAGCGGGCGGTGTGCCGGTAAGATAGTGCCACCGCTATCCGCCAGGGAGACCCTGCCGTGCAGCCTTCGTCCATCTTTCTCCGCTTCACGATCAGCCGGCGCGTTGCGCTGGCCTCCGCCTGCGCAGCGTTGCTGGCGGCCTGTGCGCCGGACTCCGTGCGCAATATCCAGGCCAAGGGCTTCAATGCCTATCTCGATTCGCTGCAGACCGCTTGCCCCAACATGGTCGTTGGCTCCAGCAATATCAGTGACTGGCTGCGCGCCAGTGGCAGCAGGGACGACGACAACTATGTCTACTGGCTGGACCAGACCTCGCGGCTCTACTACCACCGCATCTCGCCGACGCAGTATCGGGATTCGGTCAGCGCGGCGCTTGGCGGCAAGTCCGATTCGCGCGCGCTGGACTGCATCGTGCGCAACCTGCCGGCGGACCGGCCGACGCGTCCGCCGGGCGGCAAGCTGCTTTGATCTCTTGCGCGCGGCCTCACGTGGCCGTTGTGCATTCGCCGCATCCCCGCTAACATGAGTCTCCGGCAGCCGAGACAACGGCTGCCGACGTCGCTCGGACGGTTCCGGGCGCTTACGTAAAGGACCCCTCATGACTGCCGCTTCTGGCAAGCGCCGCTTTGCGCGCATCGATCGCCTTCCCCCGTACGTTTTCAATATCACCGCCGAGCTGAAGATGGCCGCCCGCCGCCGTGGCGAGGACATCATCGACATGAGCATGGGCAATCCCGATGGCGCCACGCCGGCGCATATCGTGGCCAAGCTGACTGAAGCGGCGCAGCGGCCCGATACGCACGGCTACTCGGCCTCCAAGGGCATCCCGCGGCTGCGCCGCGCGATCGCGCACTGGTACCGCGAACGCTATGACGTCGAGATCGACCCGGATACCGAGGCCATCGTCACCATCGGGTCCAAGGAAGGCCTGGCGCACCTGATGCTGGCCACGCTGGACCGCGGCGACACGGTGCTGGTGCCTGATCCCAGCTACCCCATCCATATCTACGGCGCGGTCATTGCCGGCGCGGATATCCGCTCGGTACCGCTGGTGCCGGGCATCGATTTCTTTGCCGAGCTGGAGCGCGCCATCCGCGGCAGCTATCCCAAGCCGAAGATGATCGTGCTGGGCTTTCCGTCCAACCCCACCGCGCAATGCGTGGAACTGGACTTCTTCGAGCGCGTCATTGCGCTGGCACGCAAGCACGATATCTTCGTGGTGCACGACCTGGCCTATGCCGACATCGTCTTCGATGGCTGGAAGGCGCCGTCGATCATGCAGGTGCCGGGCGCCAAGGACATCGCGGTGGAGTTCTTCACGCTGTCGAAGAGCTACAACATGGCGGGCTGGCGCGTGGGCTTCATGGTGGGCAACCCGGACCTGGTGGCGGCGCTGACGCGCATCAAGAGCTATCACGACTACGGCACCTTCACGCCGCTGCAGATCGCGGCCATCGCCGCGCTGGAGGGCGACCAGAAATGCGTCAGCGAGATCGCCGCGCAGTACCAGTCGCGCCGCGACGTGCTGGCGCGCGGGCTGATCGAAGCGGGCTGGCCGGTGGAGATCCCGAAGGCGTCGATGTATATCTGGGCGCGGATTCCGGAGCCGTACCGCGCGCTGGGCTCGCTGGAGTTCTCCAAGCAGTTGCTGGCCAAGGCCAAGGTATCGGTCTCGCCGGGCATCGGCTTTGGCGACTATGGCGACGAGTACGTGCGCTTTGCCCTGATCGAAAACGAATCGCGCATCCGGCAGGCGGTGCGGGGCATCAAGGCGATGTTCCGGGCTGACGGGCTGGTCAAGCCGGCGTCGGCCGCGCAGGCATGAGCGTGCGCTGCGCTCAGTAGCGGCGCAGCGCTTCCAGGTCGAGCACATGCACCACGCCGTGCTCGACCGCCAGCAAGCCTTCATCCTCCAGCACCCTGAGCGCCGCGTTGGCGCGCTGGCGCGAGATGCCGGCCAGCAGGCCGACTTCTTCCTGCGTCAGGTGCAGGCTCACGTTCTCGCTGTCCAGCGGACAAAGCACTGGATGGAACAGCGTAGCCAGCGCCCGGGCCACGCGTCCTTCGATGCCGTGCAGCCGCTCATGCTCCACGGTAGCGATGAACAAGCCCAGCCGTTCATTGAGCTGGTCGAGCAGATAGCGGTTGAAGGGCAGGCTGGTCTCCTGCAGCCAGCGGAAGGTCGCCGCGGGCATGCAGGCGATGCTTGAATCGCGCAGCGCCACCACGTCATAGCGCAGCGCCTCGCGCTTGAGCAGGGAGCCTTCGCCAAGCCAGCCGCCGGCCGGCACGCCGGTCAGCGTCGCGCGCTTGCCAGAGGGCGATGCGCAATGCACCTTGACCAGGCCCTGTGCGATGCCAAGCCAGCTGTCGGCCAGATCGCCCTTGCGGCTGACATAAGCGCCTTGCGGCACCGCACGTTCACGCAACTCGGAGCGCACGCGCAGGCGTTGCTCCGGGGTCAGTGCTGCCGCCCAGGGGCTGCGCGCCAGCAGCGCGTCGAGGCTCACGGTGCCGCATCCGCTCAGGCGGGCAGGGCCAAGGGCAGCGGCTGTTCGCCCGGTGCCCACCACGGCCGGAATAGCGCCTGCACGGAAGCGTCATCGACGGCGTCATAGCTGGTGATGCGCCAGTTCGGCGCGTTGTCCTTGTCGACGATCAGCGCGCGCACGCCTTCGATGAAATCCCCCTGCGAAAACGTGTTGACCACCACCGCCAGCTCCATGCGGAAGCAGTCGGCCAAGTCCATGCGGCGGCCGCGCAGCAGCAGTTCGAGCGTGGCGCAGGCGGACAGCGGCGAGCGGGTGCGCAGCACGTCGATAGTGCGGGTGGCCCAGGCGGAGTAGGCCGGGTCGTCCTGGCAGGCCAGTCCGGCCAGGATCTCGGGCAGGGTTGCATGCGCGGGGAAATGCCGTAGCAAGGCCGGCAGCACTTGCAGCAGCGGCGCGTCGGCGGCGCTGGCGACGTGCTCGCGCACCAGCGCATGGCGCAGGTCTGACAGCGCGTCATCGCCCCAGGCGATGCCGGCGAGGGTCTGCTCCAGGCCGGCCAGCGTGGCGCTGTCGACCGCGGCGTCGGCGAGCCCGCACAGCAGGGCATCGGCCGCGCCGATAGTGACCCCGGTCAGCCCCAGGTACAGGGCCAACTGCACCGGCAGCTTCGACAGGAAATGGCTGGCGCCCACGTCCGGCACCAGGCCAATGCCGGTCTCCGGCATGGCCACGCGCGAGCGCTCGGTGACGAGGCGCAGGTGCGCGGCTTGCGCCAGCCCCATGCCGCCGCCCATGACAATGCCGTCCATCAGTGCCACCAGCGGTTTGGGGTAGCGGTGCAGGCGGTAGTCCAGCGTGTATTCGTCGATAAAGAAGCGCCGGTGCAGCGGGGTGCCGTCGCGGTAGCTGTCGGTCAGCGCGCGGATATCGCCGCCGGCGCAGAAGGCCTTGGGGCCGGCGCCGCGCAGCACCACTGCGCGGACGGCGTCATCCTGCGCCCAGGCTTCCATCTGCGCACCGAGCGCGACGATCATCGGGTACGACAGGGCATTGAGCTGGCGCTGCCGGTTCAGCGTGGCAATGCCGACACCGTTGACGACCTGGAACAGCACCTCCGGCTCGGCGGCATCCAGGTTGGCGGCCTTGGTCTCTTCAGTCAGGCGCATGGCGGGCTCCTAGGCGTTGCGCCATTGCGGCGTTCGTTTCTCGAGGAAGGCGTTGACCCCCTCGCGCTGATCGGCATCGTCGAACAGGTCGACAAAGCGCTCGCGTTCCAGCGCCAGCGCGGCCTGGCGCGGCACGCCCTGGCGCGCCAGGTGCACCAGCCGCTTGCTGTGGGCGGCGGCGCGCGGGCTGACGTTGCCGGCGCGCTGCGCCATCGCGAGCGCCGTGGCCAGCGCCTGGCCGCGCGGCACGACTTCCTCCACCAGCCCGATGCGCAACGCCGTGGCGGCATCCACGCGCTCGTTGGTCAGGATCATGCGCTTGGCCCAGCCTTCGCCCACCAGCCACGGCAGCGTCTGGGTGCCGCAGCCGCACGGCAGCAGGCCGACCGCGGCTTCGGGCAGGGCCATCTGCGCATGTTCCTCGGCGATGCGGATATCGCAGGCCAGGGCGCATTCCAGGCCGCCGCCCATGGCATAGCCGTTGATCGCGGCGATCACCACGGGCCGCGCGTTCTGCAGGGCCTCGAAGGCGCTGCCGAACTGCTGCGCCATCACGCGGGCATGGGCGCGGTCGCCCTCGGCAAAGCCGTTCAGGTCGGCGCCGGCGCTGAAGAACTTCTCGCCCGCACCCGTAACCACCACGGCGCGCACTTCGGGGTTTGCGTCGATCCTTGCCACCAGCTCGCGCAGCTGCTGCAGGCCTTCGGCGGTGAAGGCGTTGGCGGGCGGGCGGCTCAGCGTCAGCGTGGCGACGTGGCCTTGCAGGGCGAACTCGATCATTGCTTGCCCTCCTTGTCGGCTGCGGACAGGTACTGGCGGATCACGCCGGAGAAGTCGAGCTGGCCGTCGCCGGCATGGCTCACGGCCTGGTAGACCTGCTGCGCCAGCGCGCCCAGGAACAGCGGCTGCTTCACGCTGCGCGCGGCGTCGTTGGCCAGGCCCAGGTCCTTGAGCATCAGGTCGGCGCCAAAGCCGCCGGTGTAGCCGCGCCCGGCCGGCGCGGTCTCGATCACGCCGGGCCAGGGGTTGCAGGTGTCGGAGGCCCAGCAGCGGCCGGTGGAGGTATTGACGATGCCGGCCAGCACGTTGGCGTCGATGCCGAGCTTGACGCCCAGCGCCATCGCCTCGGATACGCCGATCATGGAGATGCCGAGGATCAGGTTGTTGCAGATCTTGGCGACCTGGCCGGTGCCGGTGCCGCCGCAGTGGACCAGGTTGCGGCCCATGCCGGCCAGCACCGGGCGCACCTGGGCGAACAGCGCTTCGGTGGCGCCGACCATGAAGGTCAGCGTGCCGGCCTGCGCGCCGACAGTGCCGCCGGAGACCGGTGCATCGGCCAGCGCATTGCCGTGCGCCTCGGCGGCAGCGGCCAGTTCGCGCACGGTGGCGGGGTCGATGGTGCTGGAGTCCACCAGCGGCACCCCCGGGCGCACGCCGGCCAGCACGCCTTCCGGGCCCAGGTAGGCGCTGCGCACATGGGCGGCGGCGGGCAGCATGGTGATGACAAAGTCCGCTTCGGCCACCGCCTTGCGGGCGGAATCCGCGGTGGCGGCGCCCTCGGCGCACAGCGACGCCACCGCCGCGGCGTTGAGGTCGAATACGGTCAGCGTATGGCCGGCCTTGAGCAGGTTGCGCGCCATGGGCGCGCCCATGTTGCCCAGGCCGATGAAGGCGATATGCATGGGGTCTCCTTTCGTGTCGTTTCCGCCCGATTACTTCAGGCTGATGGTGGTGTTCACCCCATCGTTGACCGTCGCGTCATCAAACCACCGCGCCGTCACCGTCTTGGTCTGCGTATAGAACTGCACCACCTGCTTGCCATACGGACCCAGGTCGCCCAGCTTGGAGCCACGCGATCCGGTGAAGCTGAAGTAGGGCACCGGCACCGGGATGGGGATGTTGATGCCGACCTGGCCCACGTCGATCTCGCTCTGGAACTTGCGCGCCGCGGCGCCGCTCTGCGTGAACACGCCGGTGCCGTTGCCGAACGGGTTGCGGTTGACCAGGGCGATGGCCTCGTCCAGCGTATCGACGCCGATCACCACCAGCACCGGCCCGAAGATCTCTTCGGTGTAGATCGACATGTCGGTGCGGACATCGGTAAAGATGGTCGGGCCGATGAAGTTGCCCTGCGGATAGCCCGGCACCTCCACGCCGCGGCCATCCAGCACCAGCGTCGCGCCTTCGCGCTCGCCGGCGGCGATGAGGCCGAGGACCCGTTCCTTTGCCGCCACCGATACCACGGGGCCGACATCGGTGCCAGCCTCGGCGCCGGCGCCGACTTTCAAGGTCTTGGCGCGTTCGACCAGGTCGGGCACCCAGTCGCGTGCCGCTCCCACCAGCACGACCACCGAGGTGGCCATGCAACGCTGGCCGGCCGCGCCGAAGCCTGCACCGGCCAGCGCGTTCAGCGTCTGCTCCTTGTGCGCATCAGGCAGCACGACAGCATGGTTCTTGGCGCCCATCATCGACTGCACGCGCTTGCCGTGCGCGCCGGCCAGGTTGTAGACGTGGGTGCCAACGGCGGTCGAGCCCACGAACGACACAGCCTTGATGTCCGGGTGCGTGCACAGCGCATCGACCACGTCCTTGGCGCCGTGCACCACATTCAGCACGCCCGGCGGCACGCCGGCTTCCAGCGCCAGCTTGACCAGCTCCACGGTGGACAGCGGGTCCTGCTCCGAAGGCTTGAGCACGAAGGTATTGCCGCACACGATCGCCATCGGGAACATCCACAGGGGGATCATCGCCGGGAAGTTGAACGGCGTGATACCCGCGCAGACGCCGATCGGCTGCTGCAGCGTGTAGGTGTCGACGGTGGCGGCCACGTTCTCGGCAAAACCGCCTTGCTGCAGGGTGCCGATCGAACAGGCGTGTTCCACCACCTCCAGCCCGCGGAAGATGTCGCCCTCGGCATCGGCCAGGGTCTTGCCCTGCTCGGCGGTCAGGATGGCGGCGATGCGCTTGCTGTGCTCGCGGATCAGTGCCTGGAAGCGCAGCATCACGCGCAGCCGCGCACCGATGGGCGTGTGGCGCCACGTGGCAAAGGCGCGGTGCGCGGCGCCCACGGCAGCGGCGACCTCGCTTGCGGTGGCCAGCGGCACGCGTGCCAGCACCTCCTGTGTGGCGGGATTGACCACGTTGCGGAATTCGGTGGCGGACGAATCCACCCATTCACCGTTGATCAGCAGCGGCACAGTCGGCACGGCATTGTCGGTCTTGGGCACGGCAGTCATGGTTGTCTCCGGAAGGTCTGGTTCTGTTGGCAAGGGATGGTGGGACTACAGGCTGCGCGCGATCAGCATGCGCTGGATCTCGCTGGTGCCTTCGTAGATCTGGGTGATGCGGGCGTCGCGGTAGTGGCGCTCGACCGGGTAGTCTTCGAGATAGCCGTAGCCGCCGTGGATCTGCAGCGCCTTGGAGCACACGCGCTCGGCCAGCTCGGACGCATAAAGCTTGGCCTGCGAGGCTTCGGACAGGCACGGCACGCCTTCGCTGCGCATGCGCGCGGCGCGGTGCACCAGCAGGCGCGCGGCGTTCAGCTCGGTGGCCATGTCGGCCAGCATGTTGGCGATGGGCGGGTGTTCGCGCAGCGCGCGGCCGAACTGTATGCGTTCCGATGCATAGCGACATGCGGCCTCGAAGGCTGAGCGCGCAATGCCGATGGCCTGCGCGGCGATGCCGATGCGCCCGCCTTCCAGGTTGGACAGCGCGATGCGCAGGCCCTCGCCGGGCTCGCCCAGCAGTGCGTCGTGCGGTACGGTGCAGTCTTCCAGCGTGATCGCGCAGGTGTCGGAGGCGCGGATGCCGAGCTTCTTCTCCGGGGCGTGGACGATAAAGCCGGGGGTGTCTGTGGGGACCAGGAAGGCCGAGATGCCTTTCTTGCCGCGCTCGGGCTCGGTCGAGGCGAACACCACCGCCACACCGGCGCGCTGGCCGTTGGTGACGAACTGCTTGCTGCCGTTGAGCACCCAGCCGTTATCGGTGAAGCGGGCGCGCGTGCGCAAGTTGTGTGCCTCGGAGCCGGCCTGCGGCTCGGTCAGGCAGAACGCGCCGATCAGCTCGCCGCTGGCCAGCCGCGCCAGGTAGCGTTCTTTCTGCGCATCGGTGCCATAGTGCAGGACCGGCCCGCAGCCGACCGAGTTGTGCACGCTCATCATGGTGGCGCAGGCGGCGCAGCCGGCGGCGACTTCTTCGATGGCCAGCGCATAGGCGACGTAGTCGGTATAGGTGCCGCCCCATTCCTCGGGCACGATCATGCCCAGTAGCCCCAGCGCGCCCATTTCGGCGACGACTTCGTCGGGCAGGCGGCCGTCGCGGTCCCATTGCGCGGCGCCCACGGCCAGCCGTTCGCTGGCAAAGGCGCGCGCGCTGTCGCGGATCATGGTTTGCTCTTCGGTGTAGTCGCTGTGCATGGCAGTTAGGGGTGGGCGTTTGGAGCCGCGCTGCAAGTCAGGCAGAATGCGCGCTTGGCGTTTGACCTGCGGGCAGTGTAGGAACGCCGGGGGCGGGCTCCTATGCCAAAATCCGCCAATCTTCGTGAACTCGTTTGCCACCCCCCCCCCAGCGCCATGGAAAAAGGCAGTGTCGCCATCTGTTTCGTCCACCACGCCATTGCGGGGCTGCGCGCACGCGGCATCGACCCCGATCCGGTGCTGCGCAGCGCCGGCATTGCGCCGGCGCTGCTGGCGGTGCCCCAGGCGCGCGTCTCGGCCGCCAGCTACAGCGAGCTGTGGATGGCCGTGGCTGCGGCGCTGGACGATGAATTCTTCGGCCAGGACTCGCGCAGCATGAAGTGCGGCAGCTTTGCCATGCTGTGCCACGCGGTGGCCGGCAGCCGCACGCTTGCGCAGGGGCTGGAGCGGATCACGCGGTACTTCCGGCTGCTGCTGGACGATATCGGCGTGCGGCTCGAGCGCCACGGCGACGAGGCCGCGCTGGTGCTGACCGCGCCCTGCGCGCACCTGGGGCGGCAGCCCGGCGTGTTTGCGAAGGAAACCATGCTGATCATGCTGCATGGCCTGATGAGCTGGCTGCTGCGGCGGCGCGTGCCGGTGCGGCTGGCGGCCTTTGACTACGACGAGCCGCCGTACAGCGCGGAATACCGCGTCATGTATTCGCGTCAGCTGGCATTCGGGCAGCCGGCCACGGCGCTGGTCTTCGACGCGGCGCTGCTGGAGCAGCCGGTGCGCCAGGACGAGCGTAGCCTGAAAGCCTTCCTGCGCGATGCGCCGCACAACGTGGTGGTCAAGTACTCCGACCGCGCCAGCGTGGGCGCACGGGTGCGTCGGCTGTTGCGCAACCAGCGTCCGGATCAATGGCCCACCTTTGAAGACCTGGCAGTCAGCCTGAACCTGTCCGCATCATCGCTGCGGCGCCGGCTGATGGAAGAGGGCGTCAGCTACCAGGACCTGAAGGATGCGCTGCGGCGCGACCTGGCGATCGAGGCGTTGAGCCACTCCGGGCGCCCCGTGGCGGATATTGCGGCGGAACTCGGGTTTGCCGAGCCGGGCGCGTTCCACCGGGCTTTCCGGCGCTGGACCGGCTCGCGCCCCGGCGCTTACCGTAAGTTTGCGGACGAGGCCTGACCGCCGCCGGCCGGTCAAAGGGGAGGGGGCTAAATGCCTATGGAAGGGCTGTGTCAGACGCATTCATTTTGCAAGCTCCTTTCGTGAAACGGGTTCGCGAAGCTTTGTTTCACTTTGGGGGCTCATCTGTGGACGCCGCAACTCCGGCGGTCCATCGTCCGTCAGCCGCAATCGGTCTGCCTCCGGGCATGAAGCTTCCTTGTAAATGAGCGGTTCATTTGATGGGCGACAGCATGACTGCTCCGAATGAGACCGGCAGCAAGAAAGCCGGATGGCATGGACACCGATTTATGGTCGATGGAAAACGGTTGCCGCAGTGGTATGCGTCGATGGCGGCAGCCTGCGGGGCGGGAAACTCGTCTCGGGAGGGCGGGTGGAACCCCGTGGACCGCAGTGGAACTATCCCCAGGGGATAGCCCAGGATAAGCTGCATTGAATCGCCTCGGCCTGTGCCAGGTTGCTAGCGCATTCCCTGGCGTGGCGGGCGATGCTGTGGGTCAGGCTGATCTGCATGTTCAGCGCGATGCGCTGCAGCTCCATCGCATACAGGTCGTCGATCAACGAGGCCGGCATTGCGGGGCGGCCGAGCAGCGACCCCACAAAGCTACGCCCATAGAGGAGCGATCAATATTGCGCCAGCGCGGGAAGGTCGTCCCTGCGCCAGTGGTTTGCTGGGCCAGTTGCACATCGAGCAGGTTGAAGGGGTAGGCCCTCGCCTGGGGCAGCACGCGCCGCTGTGCCAGGACGATCAAGCTGTCGCGCAGCGCCAGGCACTGGCCGGCCCAATGCCTCCAGACTCCCCTTACCTTTAAAAGGTTGTAAAAGGCCTTTTAGGTAGGCTGCGTGTTCCAGTCGCTGGAAGGCCGCCTGTTCCAGTGCCGTGAAGCGTGTCGGCTGGACGGGCATGGAAGGCTTGGTGTGCCAGCTATCCCCTGGGGATAGCACGGCAGTGTTCGGCTAGTTCATCCGAATGCGCGAGAAACCTCGGCCTTCAGGCCGGGGAGGGATAGCGCGCCGTGCGCAGCACGGCCATCTCCCGCTGCTCCTTTCTGTGAAGCTATCCTTGTGTATCCGTAGCCATCGCTACGTTGAATCAGGCGGCAATGTCGATGCGCAATGCCTTGCACGACATCCCCATCCCGTTGAATGTTGAAGTTGCCGATCGCGCGAACCGCCACGCGGCCAACATGGCTTCCAGCCTTCTTGCCGGTCGGAACTTCGGCACGCACCAGGTCGCCGGTCTGGAAACCGTGTACGCGCTTCTTGCGGGTCAAATACCCGCGCGGAAAGCCATATTTGTCGAGCCTCGTGCGCTGATATCTTCCGCGTCCCGTACATTTCACTGCCCGGGTCGGCTTTTGCCAGCCCGTCACAGCCTCGAGCGTTCCGACGCAAACGGCATCCAGCGCGTGAGCCTTCGGCACGCCAAGCGTAGTGCGGTTGAATTTCGTGCGCCCACCCGAGGCCAGCTCCACCGGCAGACCGGTCGCACGCAGCGCATTGGCCAACGCCCAGCGCGTGGCGTTGACCGCCGCAGCATCTTTGAGCGGGCGCTTGGCCTGCGCCAGAATGGTAGCCAGCCGCTTCGGCGTCTTGGCCAGGAATACCGCTACCGGCTGCGCTCCCTTGGCCTGATTGCAGGGCCGGCAGGCGAGTGTCAGGTTGGACACCCGGTTCGAGCCACCGCGGGCCCGGGCTACGATGTGTTCAATCTGCAACGGCACGTGCTCCGCACCGCAGTACGCACACTTGCGGCCCCACTTTTCCAGCAGATACTCACGGACCTCGTAGCCGGCCAGTGTGCCCTGCTGGTACTCGACGCCGCTGACTTCCGGGTTTTCGAGCGCCTGCATGTCGAAGCGCACAAGCTCGCTGGAGAGCGCGGTCACCGGTGCCCATCTCGTCAGGCGCCGAACCCATGCCAGCGTGGTGTCGACCCGATGTTGCAGGGAAGGCGCCAGCCAGCCCGCAGGTCGTGTGCGATTCAGGAAGCGCGGCGCTCGATAACGCAGGTTTCCGCGCCGGCGGCGACGCATGGACCGGCGCGCGATCAGCGCTTCGCTGATCTGCCGGCCGCGATGCATCAGCTCGAACAGGTTGAGCACTGCGGCACCGCGCAGAATCTCGCCGGTAGCCCGGTCAACGTGTTCGGTGTCGCGCACCAGCGCTACGCCGGTGGCCTTGCTGCCGGGGTCGAGCTTGATTCGCATCGGTTGAAACTGGCTGGAGGTGGCGTCGCGGTCGACGAGGCGAATGACGAACGGGACCACGCGATGTACGCGTGCGCGGCCACGCGCGAGCAGCAACCTCGCACGCTTCTCGCTGCACGGCATCAACGCCTTGCCATTCCTGCCCAGCACGAATACAGCCACAACCTCTCCAATAGACTTGCCACCGGAATCCGTCCGGCGCGGTACTTCTACGACCTACGGTCTTCGAGTGCGAGACTTGCGTCTTGTCAGTTTCAACCGCAACCCTTACGGGCCTTGTGACGGAAGCCTTGCGGCTCCGCTCCCCTCGACCATGTTGTGCAGCAGGTGAAGCATTCGCTTCGGTCGCAGCCCGTTTCGCACCTACCCGGGGCTTGTCTGCTGCTACGACTTCCAGAGCGCCAAACTGAGGAAGCATTCGGCGGTGGGTCTGCTGTCTTCTGCACAACGTAGCGCTTTGCAGCGCTGGGTCTGGTCAAACTCGAGCTAGTGAATCTCTCCACAAGCTCCGGCTTTCAGGCCGGGGTGTTTGACGTAGGGCTGTGGGCGCTATACCCTCTCGAGCTACGGCCGCGGCAATGGGCGTCCATCCATCGTACGGCGAATCGCCAGGGCGGCTTAGAGCGGCGCTGGCAAGCGTGAATCTTCGCCCTTCAGGCTACAGACGGATATCAACGGAAGTTGGCGTCGCGAATAGCTTCGGTTCCTTGCCGAGCGGAAACCCGATCACGTACAGGACGTTAGCTGGCATTGGCCTGTCCAGGTCCGAGCTCCCCTTCAGCAGCACTTTGCGCTCGGCATAGCGTAGCGAAACGCCAACGGTCTTGAGCACATCGATGTTGGCTTGCATTGTGTCAGCCGCCTCGCGCTTCTGCGCTTCGGTGTAGGCGTCCAGGCCATCCCGGTAGTCGCGAAAATATTCCATCAGCGCGGCGAAGCGCTTATCCGCTTCGCTGCCCATCTCGAAAGCCAGCTGCGACATGTCCATCGTGCTGGTCTGCGCCAGCTCGGCCAACTGCTTACCCGTAGTCAGCGGAATCGCCGCGAAGGTGACGTGCTCGAGGTCGAACTGTTCCTGAGCAGCCTTGAGTTCGGCTTCGGGTGGAATCGCGAATGGCTTGTTGAGCGCGTCGATGTCCAGGAAATCGAATGCGCAGGCCAGCGCCCGGCAGGTGTCGGGGCCGGCGGGCCAGCCTTGCTCGACGCGCTGAACGGTTCGCACGTTGAGCCCGGCGATCACGGCCAACTGCTCTTGAGTCCATTGCCGGGCGTCGCGGAACACCTTGATGCAGACAGCCAGCTCGGCGGGGGTCAGCAGGCGTACTGGTGGCGTGTTTTCCGTCGCATTCATTGCGTTGCTCCTTCGTTATCGACCAACGTGACCAGCCGTGCTGGCCACGCCATTGCGCATGGCATGGCCGCGCCTGACGAGGGGCCAGAATGCAAGCAAGAATCCGACAGCGGCCAGCACTGCCACATAGTGAGCAGGCGCCATGGTGTCGTGCTGCAGCCACAGCGTGAGAATCATCGGCGTGAGGCCGCCAAAGACTGCGTAAGACATGTTGTAGGCAAACGAGAGACCGGTGAACCGCACCGGTGCCGGAAACGCGCGCACGCCGGCAATCGGCACGGTGGCGATGGTGCCGACGAACAGGCCCAGCAGCCCGTAATGCCAGAACAGCGTGGCAGGCGTGCCAGGCAGGCTGCCGTAGAAGAGGTAAGCGGTCATGAAGAGTCCGCCCCAGCCGATCAGCATGACGGCGCGGGTGCCGATGCGGTCGCACGCCCATCCGACGATTACGCAGCCGATGGTCAGCGTGAGGGTGGCGAACGCATTGGTCTCGAGCGCGAGCGCGGCGGGTATGTGGTGGATCTTCTGCAGGTAGGCGGGCGTGTAAAGCACCACCACGACGATGGAGGTCGAAAGTACCCAGGTCAGCAGTGCCACGAACAGACTGGCCGAGCGGTGATCGCGCAGCACGGTGCGGATCGGCAGTTCGCGCGCCAGGTTGCTGCGGCTAGCCAACTCGCGGAACACGGGTGTCTCATGCAGAAACCGGCGCAGGTACACCGACACCAGTCCAAAGACGCCGCCGAGGATGAAGGGGATGCGCCAGGCGAAATCGCTCACCTGCTCAGGCGAGTAATGGCGATTGATGGCGACGGCTACGAGCGAACCCAGCAGAATGCCGCCCGTGATGCCAGAGGTCAGCGTGCCGATGCCGAAACCGTAATGCCGGCTCGGCACGTGTTCGCCCACAAATACCCAGGCACCGGGCATCTCGCCACCGATGGCCGCGCCCTGCAGCACCCGCATCGCCAGCAGCAACAATGGCGCCGCGACGCCGATGCTGGCGTAGGTGGGCAGCAGGCCGATCATCAGCGTGGGCGCTGCCATCAGCAAGATCGACAGCGTGAACATGCGCTTGCGGCCAAACCGGTCACCAAAGTGTGCGATCACGATGCCGCCCAGCGGGCGTGCCAGGTAGCCGGCGGCGAAAATGCCGAACGTCTGCAGTTGTCGCAGCCAGTCTGGCATGTTGGGCGGGAAGAATAGCGCGCCCAGCACCGTCACGAAGAAGACATAGATGACGAAGTCATAGAATTCGAGCGTGCCGCCAAGGGCCGCCAGGGCCAAGGTCTTGTAGTCGCGAGCAGCCAGCGTGCGTGCCGGAGCGGGTAAGACGCCGCCCAGTACGCTCAGGGGATTCACAGGTGGTTCCTGTTGTGGATTCACGGTCGGTCCTCGTCAGGTTGTGATCAATGGACTTCGGTCAGAGCTGGTCCTTTTGAGACCAAGACCCCATCGTTTGCGCGTGAGCGATGCCGCCCAGGCATGTGCCACGCTGCATGGAAGCACCCGGGCATCAAGTGGTGCCAACGCCATCGGTCTTTCCATGTTGTTTGCGCTGAGCGAACAGCGGCAGCCCCCGCTGCAACTAATGGGGCGCCGTAGGGGCTGCCTGGGCAGCCATCAGGAGTGGACCAACTGGATCGGTCAGTCGGGAATCGAGCCGTCGAGCTGGGCTAGCAGCGCATACGCCGATAGCGGTCGCGTTGGCCTAAAGTACAGGTCCCGGAGAATCGGCTTCTTGAGCGGCCCGACGATGGATGCGAGATCGGACAGCCTTACATGGCCTAGTTCGGGCATGCCGATGCCCACGTCGCACAAACCGTAGGCGGTGTCACCATCGGTCGGATCCAGCGCGGCCAGTAGCCAGGTCGCATGCGCGTCAGGGGTAAACAGCCGCACTACGGGCAGCGGGTCGCCTGCGTGTCCTGCTGCGTATGCCCGTCCGTTGGCAAGCAGTTGCGCGTGTTGTTCTGCGGTGATAAGGGGTTGATTCATGGTTGCATCCTCATGAGAGATTCGCTCCACGGCGAAGCGAGGCGATACCGGGCGCACGCCATAGCGATGGCCGTCACGCCCGAGACTTCGCCGGTGCCGTTCAGATCGAGCACCGGCACGTCTTCCGCTAGCGAGACGGAATTGTCAGAAAACGCCCCCAGATCCGGTCGCACGATATTGGCTGTCGCCAAGGTTTGACGGCTTGGCGCTCATAGCAGTTAGCGCTGCGCCAAGGCTCTGAGCCCGCTATTCACAGGTAATAAGACTTTCGCTCTCGGGGCAGGCTCGGCGATCGTTCCTTACTAACATCCAGTCCAGCTCATCGCGGGATACCCAGCCCTTTCGTGCCACGGTGACGCTTGCCCGCTTGAGATGTTCAGCCCGAAGAGTGGTCCGGACGGGCAGTTGCTTCCTTCTTAGCGACCGTGACCAGTTGGGCAGCTAGGTATTCGCAGATGGCCCAGCGCTCGTAGCTCTGTTTGCCCCGCCCGGTAGGCATCCCGTCCTGATAGACGCACATCTTCGGGTGCTGCTGAGGCGTGCTCGTGCAATCCATGGCTCGAAAAATCGCAGCTAGGTGATTTGTCAAGGGAAACAGTCCGCTGTTGCGCCGCTCCCATTCTACGAATTTCGTAGAGATGCGACAAGCGATTCCTACGATATTCGCAGGATGCGAACGAAGGAACCGGTCACCCTATTTGGTCGTCGCCTGCGACAAGCACGGCGACGGGCTGACGTTCCGCAAGATCGCCTTGGGGTGCAGATCGGAATCGACGAACTCGCGGCGAGCGCGCGCATCAGTCGGTATGAGACTGGAGTCCACGAGCCGGCGTTCGACATTGCCGTCCGATTAGCGGAAGCGCTTCAGTTGCCGGCTGCATACTTCTATTGCGAAGACGATGATCTAGCGGAACTGGTGCTGACCTGGAAACGGCTTTCGAAAGCGGACCGCAAGGACGTCAAGACGCTGGCCGAAAGCAGACTGGCAGCGAAGCACCGAACTCGCTGAAGTCGTTTCGGCACGCTGCCACGATAAGTTGGGGTGCAGTAGGCAGCAAAATCATGCCCCCTTACTTCGATCTTTTGAGCTCAACCGGCAGAAATCTGCCGCTTGCACCTGGCGCGACATACCGCTGCATGATCTAGCTGATCATCGCCGCCTTCGGTCCATGAAAGACAAGGGTCAGTACAAACGGAATCCAATCGCCACGTTCCTCGGTCAGCGGTTGAAGGTTTGTCGGATCAAGGCGGGAAAATCTCAAGAAACCACTGGCATTCGAAGCGCTTGTCGACCGCACGTACATTTCTGCGATGGAGCGCGGGTCGTATTCGCCCGAAGGTTGCTTGCAACGACGGGTTCATCTTACGATGGACGTCGGCGTATGAGGTGCAATGGTTGGCCGGTCTTATGTGGTTGGTCCTGGCCGCTGCCCTAGAGCCTGGTGGCCAAGCTGGACCCCATCTTGTTCCGGTTCTGAGGCCGGTCGAGCAGCAATTATGGGGTCGGGCCCGGCACCGGGCATCCCCTGATTGGGGGCCGGTGCGGGGCAGTGGGTGCGTTTGAGCGCTCAGGCGCTAGAGCTGTCCGGCGTGATGCCGGATGTGGTCGGCGATAAAGGTCGTGATGAAGTAGTAGCCGTGGTCGTAGCCGCTGTGACGGCGCAGCAGCAGCGGCTGGCCCACGGCCTGGCAGGCGGCCTCGAACGCGTCCGGATGCAGCTGGGTCTGCAGGAACTGGTCGTCCAGGCCTTGGTCGACCAGGATGCCGGCCGGGAACGGCGCGCCTTGCTGGCGCACCATCAGCTCGGTGGCGTCGTACTGCGCCCACGCCCCACGGTCGCTGCCGAGATAGCCGGTGAAGGCCTTTTCGCCCCACGGGCAGCGCGTCGGCGCGGCGATCGGCGCGAACGCCGACACCGAGCGGAAGCGCTCAGGGTGGCGCTGCGCCAGCACCAGCGCGCCGTGGCCGCCCATCGAATGCCCGAAGATCCCCACGCGCGACGCGTCGCCGGGCAGCGCGGTGGTGACCAGGTCGAACAGTTCCTCGGCGACATAGCTTTCCATTCGCCAGTGCCTGCTCCACGGCGCCTCGGTGGCGTCGACGTAGAAGCCCGCACCCACGCCGAAGTCCCACGCATCGGCCTCGCCCGGCAGGCCCGCGCCGCGCGGGCTGGTGTCGGGCGCCACCAGCATCAGGCCGTGTTCGGCGGCAAAGCGCTGCGCGCCGGCCTTGATCATGAAGGTCTCCTCGGTGCAGGTCAGGCCGGCCAGGTAGAACAGCACCGGCACCCTGCCGCCCGCCTGCGCCTGCGGCGGCAGGTAGACCGAGAAACGCATCGGCAGCCCGATGGCCGCCGAGTCATGGCGATAGAAGCGCTGCACGCCGCCGTGGCAGCCGTGTTGCGAGATCAGTTCCATGTCGGCGCCGTCCTCAGTACAAGACCACGGAGCGGATCGACTCCCCGCGCTTCATCAGGTCGAAGCCCTCGTTGATGCGTTCCAGCGGCAGCGTATGCGTGATCAGGTCGTCGATATTGAGCTTGCCGTCCATGTACCAGTCGACGATCTTGGGCACGTCCGTGCGGCCGCGCGCGCCGCCGAAGGCCGAACCCTTCCATTCGCGCCCCGTCACCAGCTGGAACGGGCGCGTGGAGATCTCCGCGCCGGCCTCGGCCACGCCGATGATGATCGACTTGCCCCAGCCCTTGTGGCAGCACTCCAGCGCCTGGCGCATGACCTGCGTGTTGCCGATGCATTCGAACGAATAGTCGGCACCGCCGTCGGTCAGCTGGATGATGTGGTCGACCACGTTCTCCACGTCCTTCGGGTTGATGAAGTGGGTCATGCCGAACTTGCGCGCCATGGCTTCGCGGCCAGGGTTCAGGTCCACGCCGATGATCTTGTCGGCGCCTACCATCTTGGTCGCCTGGATCACGTTCAGGCCGATGCCGCCCAGGCCGAACACGACCACGTTGGCGCCGGCTTCCACCTTGGCGGTGAACAGCACTGCGCCCACGCCGGTGGTGACGCCGCAGCCGATGTAGCAGACCTTGTCGAAGGGCGCATCCGGGCGGATCTTGGCCAGCGCGATCTCCGGCACCACGATGTGGTTGGCGAAGGTCGAGGTGCCCATGTAGTGGAAGATCGGCTTGCCATCGATGGAAAAGCGCGAGGTGCCGTCCGGCATCAGGCCCTTGCCCTGGGTGGCGCGGATCGCCTGGCACAGGTTGGTCTTGCGCGACAGGCAGAACTTGCACTGGCGGCATTCCGGCGTATACAGGGGGATCACGTGGTCGCCCGGCTTGAGCGAGGTCACGCCCGGGCCGACGTCGGTGACGATGCCCGCGCCCTCATGGCCCAGGATCGCCGGGAAGATGCCTTCCGGGTCGGCGCCGGACAGGGTGTAGTAGTCGGTATGGCAGATGCCGGTGGCCTTGACTTCCACCAGCACTTCCCCGGCGCGCGGGCCGTCCAGGTCCACGTCTTCAATGGTCAGCGGGGCGCCGGCTTTCCAGGCGATGGCGGCTTTGGTCTTCATGTGGTCCTCCGGGGGGTAGGGGATACGGATGGGCGCGGCCGCGGGTGGTGCTTGGCTGCGGCACGAGCCCGAGGGCAAGACTATAAGGCCATCAGGGGGCTGAGGCCAGCTTGTATGTGATCGAAACGATGCTGCGACGGGGGCAGTCAGTGCGATGGCGATGAGGACGGCGCGGCCGCCGCGCTCTGCGCATGATTGGCTCCTCCGGCCTCCGCGGGGACCAGTTGCGTTTCATGCCGCCGCCCCAGCCACCACCCCAGCCCGGCCCACGCCAGCGCCAGCACCGCACCCGCCAGCGCCACCGTGGCCGGATGGCCAGAGATTGCATCGATCGCGGTCTTGACCCACGCACTGACGGCATCGCCCGCCCGGTACACAGCGGTGTCGATCACGTTCTTGGCCTTGTACTTGGTTTCCGGATCGACCACGGTGAACAGCATCTCGCGCCCGGGACGCAGCAGCGCATATTCGCCGACGCGCCGCAGGATCATCACGCCGGCCAGCACCCCGAAAGTCGGCAGCAGCGCCAGCAGCAGGAAGCCGCCCATGACCGCCAGCGGCACGGCTGTCAGCAGCAGCGTCACGCCGTAGCGGCGCGCCATACGGCCGGTGAAGAACAGCTGGACCAGAATGGTCAGCGCCTGCACGGTGGCATCCAGCGCGCTGAAGACCTGGGTCTGGCGGGTGCGCTCGGGGAAGGCCTCCGCCACCAGCCGCGCCTGCTCGAAGTACAGGAAGGTGCTGGCCGTGGCCAGCAGGATCACGAAGAGCGCAATGCCGAGCAGGTAGCGCGAGCGCAGCAGCAGCGACAACCCGGCCCACAGCCCGCCGCCGACCGGGTTGGCCGGATCCTCTGTCGCGCGCGCATCGGCCGGCGCGCCGGGCAGCGCCTGTCCCGCGCCGGCACGGCGGCGCCAGCCGAACAGCCAGCCCACGCCAGGCAGCGTGGCGGCCAGAAGCGCGGCGGACAGCAGCATCAGGCCCGTCAGGCCGATGCGCGGGACCAGCCAGCCGCCCAGTACCGGGCCGGCCAGCCCGCCTGCACTGGCGCCCGCGGCAAGCAGCGCGAACAGGCGGCGCGCCTGCTCGGGCCGGAACACGTCGGCCATCAGGCTCCAGGCCACCGAGACCACGAACAGGTTGAATACTGACAGCCACACGTAGAACACGCGCGCGAGCCAGATATCGTCAGGCAGCACCCGGGTGGCAAAGGCGAAGCCAAGCAGGTTGGCGATGAAGAAGGCATATACCCAAGCCACGAAGCGCCGCCGCGGCAGCCAGGCGCAGACCGCGCCGTACAACGGGATGGCCGCCAGCATGACGACGAAGGTGGCCGTGAACAGCCACTGCAGGTTCTTCACGCCGCCGGCGATGCCCATGGTCTCGCGCACCGGGCGCAGCATGAAGTAGCTGGCAAACAGGTAAAAGAAGAACAGAAAGCCGGCCACCACTGCACCGGATTCGCCGGGGCGGATGCCGAAGCCGCGCCGCAGCCGCGCGAGGCCGCCTGTGTCGGCTGTGTCGGCGGTGTCGTGCGCGTCCACAACGGCCTGCGCCTCAGGCCATCAGCGCGGCGATGCGCTCGCGCTGGCCCGGATCAGGCATACGGCCGAGCGCGGCGCCGAGGTTGTCGGCCATATTGCGCGGCTTGGAGGTGGCCGGGATCGCGGCGGTCACGGCGGGATGGCTGACGATGAACTTGAGGAAGAGCTGGCCCCATGACCCGCAGTCGATGTCGCCGGCCCACTGCGGCAGCGGGCGATCCTTGACTACGCGGAACAGGCGCCCGTCCTGGAACGGGCGGTTGACCAGCACCGCCACGCCGCGTTGCTCGCACAGGGGCAGCAACACGCGTTCGGCATTGCGCTCGGCCACCGAGTAATTGACCTGCACGAAATCGACGCGCTCGCTGCGCACGATCTTCTCCAGGGCCTCGTGGGCGTCGTCACGATAGTGGGTGATGCCCAGGTAGCGGATGCGGCCCTGTTCCTTCAGTTCGCGCAGCCAGCGCAGGTTGGCCTGCCAGTCGATCAGGTTGTGCACCTGCAGCAGGTCGATCTTGTCCGCGTGCAGGTCGGCCAGCGAGTGCGCAAATTGCGACTGCGCCGGGGCGCCGGCCTTGGCCGAGATCTTCGTTGCCAGGAACACCCGGTCGCGGGCATTGGCCGCCCGCAGCAGGTCGCCGGTCACGGCCTCCGCGGAGCCGTAGCTGGGCGCGGTATCGATGACCGAGCCCCCGGTCTGGAGCAGTAGTGCCAGGACCTCGCCCAGCGGTTTGCGCTCGGCGGCTTCGGTGCTGACATTGAAGGTGTCCGCGGTGCCCATGCCCACCACGGGCAGTGCCTCGGTGGTGCCCGGGATGTTGCGGCGCAGGGGCCTGGCCACGGTGGCGGCGTTAGCCGGCATGGTGCCCAGCCCGGCGGTGGCGGCAAGCCCAGCGGCCAGCCCAAGGAAGGAGCGGCGGTCGATCGACATCGGACGGTTCCCGGCGAGAGTCACTCACTGGTTGACCTTAGGCGCTGGCCGATACCTTGTAAACCGCCACTTCAGTGCTGTTTTCGCCACGCTCCGTTTGACGTCGTCCCCGCTGCCGCGGGGACGACGCAGGCGTCAGATCACCGTGGCCAGGCCCAGCGTCAGCAGCAGCGCCACCACGGAGATGATGGTCTCGCACACCGACCAAGTCTGGAAGGTCTGGGTCACGGTCATGTTGAAGTACTCCTTGACCAGCCAGAAGCCGCCGTCGTTCACGTGCGACAGGATCAGCGAACCGGCGCCGGTGGTCAGCACCAGCAGCTCCGGGCGGGTGCCCGGCACGCTGGCGGCGATCGGCGCGACGATGCCCGCGGCGGTGGTCATGGCCACCGTGGCCGAGCCCGTGGCGATGCGGATCATCACCGCCACCAGCCAGCCCAGCACCAGCACCGACACGTTGGCGCCGGTGGCGACGTCGACGATGGCGTTGGAGATGCCCGAGTCGCGCAGGATGCGGCCAAAGCCGCCGCCGGCGCCGACCACCAGCGTGATGATGGCCGTGGGCGCCACGCACTCGTTGGTGAACTTGAGGATGGTCTCGCGGTTGAAGCCGCGCGCCTTGCCGAAGGTGTAGAAGCTCACCAGCGCGGCGATCAGCAGCGCCATCACCGAGTTGCCGATCAGCTTCAGGAAGTCGTTGGCAAAGGTCTTGGGCGTGGCGATGAGGTCTGCCCAGCTGCCGATCAGCATCAGGATCACGGGCAGCAGGATGGTGAACACGGTGATGCCGAAGCCCGGCAACTCATGCGATGCCTTGACGCGCTCATCCTCTTCGGTGAACTGCTCCGCCAGCGGGTTGATCTCGGGCAGCTTGACGTAGCGGTCCATCAGCTTGGCGAACAGCGGGCCGGCGAGGGCGGCCGTGGGAATGCCCACGATCAGCGCGTACATGATGGTCTTGCCGATGTCGGCGCCATAGGCGGTCACCGCCAGCAGCGCGGCCGGGTGCGGCGGGATCAGGCCGTGCACCACGGACAGGCCGGCCACCATCGGGATGCCGACCAGCACCATCGACGTGCCGGTGCGCTTGGCCACGTTGAAGGCGATCGGCACCAGCAGCACGAAGCCCACTTCAAAGAACACCGGCAGGCCGACGATAAAGGCGATGGTGGCCATTGCCCAGTGCACGTTCTTCGCGCCGAAGAAATCGATCAGTGTGTTCGCGATGCGCTCGGCGCCGCCGGATTCGGCCATCATCTTGCCGAGCATGGTGCCAAGACCGACCACCAGCGCGATATGGCCCAGCGTGCCGCCGACACCGGCTTCAAAGGACTTGACGATGTCGCCCATCGGCATGCCCACGGCAAAGCCGAGCAGCACCGAAACGACCACCAGGGTAATGAAGGGGTTGAGCTTGAAGCGCGCGATCAGCACCACCAGTGCGATCACTGCGATCAGCGCATACACCAAGAGCGTGGTTCCGGTGACGGCACCCATATTGTCTCCTTGCGTGAAAAAAAGGCCGCTTGTGGCGGCATAGATTAGTTTTCAGTTCTTCCCCTCTCCCGCGGTTGGGAGAGGGGAGCAGGCAATCCGCAGGCAGCAGGCTCAGGCCGCCGGCTTCTTGTAGGCGATGCAGTCCACTTCGACCTTGCAGTCCACCACCATGCTTGACTGCACGCAGGCACGCGCGGGCGGGTTGGCGCCGAAGTATTCCTTGAAGATCTTGTTGAACGAGGCGAAGTCGCGCGTATCGTCCAGCCAGACGCCGCAGCGCACGACGTGCTCGGGGCCGTAGCCGGCTTCGGCCAGAATGGCCAGCACGTTCTTGATGGCCTGGTGGGTCTGGGGCACGATGCCGCCGTCGATGACCTCGCCGTTGACCATCGGCACCTGGCCGGAGACGTAGAGCCAGCCGTCGGCCGCGACCGCGCGGGCAAAGGGCATGTGCTGGCTGCCGGTACCGGTGCCGCCTTCGACGCCGAATCGTTTGATGTCCATGGGTACTCCTGGGATGGGGTGGATATGGGAAGGAAGGAGGGCGGCGCGCCGGTCAGGCGGCGCCGAACTCAGGCCGCGAGCCTCGCGGCAGGAACCGGCCGGCGCGCACGCCGGTGGTCTGGCGCTGCTGCCATGACAGCTCGCCGTTGACCCAGACCGCGGCAATGCCCTCGGCCGGTTGCATGGGATCGGTAAAGCTGGCCGCATCGCGGATGGTGGTGGCGTCGAACAGGACCAGGTCGGCCCAGTAGCCTTCACGCACGAAGCCGCGCTCCTGCAGCCCGAAGCGCTCGGCGGACATGCCGGTCATCTTGTTGACGGCCACCGTCAGCGGGAACAGTTCGCGGTCGCGGGCGTAGTGGCCCAGCACGCGCGGGAAGGCGCCCCACAGGCGTGGGTGCGGCAGCGGGTCGTTGGGCAGCCCGTCCGAGCCGACCACCGTGGCCGGATGGCTCAGGATGCGGTCGACGTCGGCGTCTTCCATGCAGTGGTAGACCGCGCCCGCGGGCATCAGCCGGCGCGCGGCTTCGTGCAGGTCGACCTGCCATTCGCCGGCGATATCGGCCAGCAGGCGGCCGCTCATCTCGGGCGCGCCTTCGGACCAGGTCACCATGATGTCGAAATCGCTGGTAACCTGCTTCAGGTCCAGCGTGGAGGAACTGGCGGTGTAGGGGTAGCAGTCGCAGCCCACCGGCTGCCAGCGCTGCGCGCCGTCGAGCGCGTCCAGCACCTCGGTGCTGCGGCCCCAGTTGGCCACGCCCGCGCATTTCAGGTGCGAGATCACCACCGGCACGCGCGCATGGCGGCCGATGCGGAAGGCCTCGTCCATGGCGTCGAGGATCTCGGCAAACTCGCTGCGCAGGTGGGTGGCGTAGAGCGCGCCGGCCTTGGCCAGCGGTTCGGCCAGCGCCAGCACCTCATCGGTCGGTGCGCTGAAGGCGTTGGCGTAGGCCAGACCCGTGGACAGGCCCAGCGCGCCGTGCTGCAGCGCTTCTTCCAGCTGCGCGCGCATCGCTGCGATTTCTTCCGGTGTGGCGGCGCGGTCAAAGCGGTCCATATGGTTGCTGCGCAGCGCGGTATGGCCGACCAGCGCGGCAACGTTGACCGCGGGCTGCGCGGCTTCCACCGCATCGACGTAGGACTTGAAATCCGGGTAGCGGAAAGCGTCGGCATGGCCGAGCAGGTTCATCGGGTCGGGCGGCTCGCCCGCCAGCGTCACCGGCGCGGCGCTGATGCCGCAGTTGCCGACCACCACCGTGGTCACGCCCTGCGACAGCTTGGGCGTCATCTCGGGCTGGCGCACCACGTTGGTATCGTCGTGCGTATGCACGTCGATAAAGCCCGGTGCAAGGACCAGGCCGTCGCCTTCGACAACATGCGAGGCGGCGTCTGGATCGATCGCGCCGGCTTCATCGATGCGGGCGATGCGGCCGTCGCGCAGGGCCACGTCGGCCAGGCGCGCGGCGGCGCCGGAGCCGTCGATCAGGGTGACGCAGCGGATCAGGGTATCGAACAGGTGTGGCATGGTCAGTCTCCCAGCGGCTGGCGGCTGTCAGGGCCCCGGGCGGGGCCGCTTTCGCCGCGGTGGCTGTCCAGCACGTACTTGAGCCGGCGCAGGCGCTCCTTGCTCTGGTCCGGCTGCAACAGCGCGCATTGCGTGGCCAGCACGTCCAGCACCATCAGCATGGCGTAGCGCGATGCCGACGGCTTGAAAATGAAATCCGTCTCCAGCGTGCGCACCGGCAGCAGCACGTCGGCGCGCGCGGCCAGCGGCGAGCCCAGCGCGGTCACGGCCACCAGGCGGGCACCGTACTCGCGCGCGATATCGCAGCTGGCCAGCATCTCCGGCACGCGGCCGCTGGCCGAGAAGGCCAGCACCACGTCGTCGCGGCCCAGCGTGGCCGCCACCATCTTCTGCAGCAGGGCGTCTTGGTAGCTCGCCACCGGCTGGCCCAGGCGCGCCAGGCGATGGCGCGCCTCGTCGGCCATGAACGACGAGCCGCCGCCCATGCCAAAAGCGTAGACCATGCGTGCACCAAGCAACAGGCGCGCGGCCTGCTCGATGCGCTGCGCATCCATCATGCCGCGGTTGACTTCCAGCGCGGTGAGGATGTCGGCGTGGATGCTGTCGGCCAGCGTGGCCGGGGCGGCTTCACCGGCGGGAACGCTGCCGGGCTGCAGGAAGCGCGCGCCTACCGCGGTGGCCTGGGCCAGGCGCAGCTTCAGGTCGCGCACGTCGCGGCAGCCGATGGCCTTGGCAAAGCGCGTCACGCTGGCCTCGCTGACGCCGGCCTTGCGCGCCAGCTCATTGATGCTGGCGGCGGCCGCGCCGGCCAGGTCTTCCAGCACCACCTGCGCCACCTTCTGCTCGGCCAGGCGCAGCGCGGGGCCGCGCTCGGCGATGCGGGTCAGGATGTCGAAGGGCGCGGTCATGGGCGGCTGGTCTGGTCGGAAGACGGGTCGGATCGAAATGTGACGGAAGCTGCAGTGCCCGCGGGCAGGGGCTATAACTGTGATTGGCGCACCTGGCGGGTGCCAGTCGCGTTGTCCCGGCTAGCCCTTCCGGGCATCTGCGTGTTACTTTATAACAAGGATGAAATATCTTATTTTCAGGGCTATCATTACGTCAATCAGATTTTTTCAGGATGATGACAAGCATGCGTGAAATAAAGTATCAGGCCGGCGTGATCGATCCGCTCAACAAGGCGCTGGGCCGGATGGAAGCCCCGATCGCCCCGGATGCAGCCGGCCAGACCGGCTGGAACCTGTTGCAGGAAGAGTTGAGCCTGCCGGCCGCGGTGCTCTATGAAGACCGGCTTGCGCACAACCTGGAATGGATGCGCCGCTTCATGAACGAATACGGCGTGCAGCTTGCGCCGCACGGCAAGACCACCATGGCGCCCAAGCTGTTTGCGCGCCAGCTCGGCGCCGGCGCGTGGGGCATCACGCTGGCCACCGCGCACCAGACCGCGGCCGCGCATGCGCATGGCGTCAAGCGCGTGCTGATGGCCAACCAGCTGGTGGGCCGGCGCAATATGGAAATCATCGCTGACCTGCTGCGCGATCCGGATTTCGAATTCTTCGCGCTGGTGGACTCGGCCGCGCTGGTCGACCAGCTCGGCAAGTTCTTCCAGGAGCGCGGGCAGAAGCTGCAGGTGCTGCTGGAGCTGGGCGTGGAAGGCGGGCGCACCGGCGTGCGCGACGACGCGCAGCAGCAGGCCGTGCTGGACGCGCTGGCGCGCTGGCCGCAGGCGCTGTCGCTGGCCGGCGTCGAGATCTATGAAGGCGTGCTCAAGGAAGAAGCCGATATCCGCAAGTTCCTGCAGCGCACCGTGGCGGTGACGCGGCAGCTGGCACGGGAAGGCCGCTTCGGCCGCAGCCCGGTGGTGATGTCGGGCGCGGGCTCGGCCTGGTACGACGTGGTGGCCGAGGAATTCGCGCGCACCGAGATCGGCGCGCCGATCGACATCGTGCTGCGCCCGGGCTGCTACCTGACGCATGACGTGGGCATCTACCGCGCCGCGCAGCAGCGCATCCTGGCCAGCAACCCGGTCGCGCAGAAGATGCGCGAGGGCCTGCTGCCGGCGCTGCAGCTGTGGGCCTATGTGCAGTCGATCCCTGAGCCGGACCGCGTCATCATCGGCATGGGCAAGCGCGATGCGGCCTTCGACGCCGGCATGCCGATCCCGGCGCGCCTGTACCGGCCCGGCACCGAGGCGCCGGTGGACGTGCCCGCGCACTGGGAAGTCACCGGCATGATGGACCAGCACGCCTACCTGCAGGTCAAGCCGGGCGACGACGTGCAGGTTGGCGACATGATCGCCTTCGATATCTCGCACCCGTGCCTGACTTTCGACAAGTGGCGCCATATCCCGGTGCTGGACCGCGACATGCGCGTGATCGACATCGTGCAAACCTTCTTCTGAGGCAGGCAGCCCCATGAGCATCGACATCCTGGCCTACGGCGAACCGCTGGTGGAGTTCAACCAGCAGCCCGACGATCCGTCGCGCTACCTGCAAGGCTTTGGCGGCGACACTTCCAACTTCTGCATTGCGGCTGCGCGCCAGGGCGCCAGCACCGGCTATATCTGCGCGGTCGGCGCCGACACCTTCGGCGAGCGCCTGCGTGCGCTGTGGACGCAGGAGCGGGTCGATACCCGCCACGTGCGCATCGACCCGAGCGCGCCTACTGGGGTCTACTTTGTCTCGCACGACAACCACGGCCACCGCTTCGACTACCTGCGCGAAGGCTCTGCCGCCAGCCGCTACCAGCACGAGCATCTGCCGCTGGGCGCGATCGCGGCGGCGCGCTACCTGCACCTGTCGGGCATCAGCCTGGCCATCAGCACCAGCGCCTGCGATGCCGGGCTGGACGCGATGGAGCATGCGCGCAAGGCCGGCACCAAGGTCACGCTGGACACCAACCTGCGCTTGCGGCTTTGGTCGCTGGCACGCGCGCGCGGCATCATGCGCGAGGCCCTCATGCTGACCGACGTGTGCCTGCCCAGCTGGGATGACATCACCGTGCTGACCGGGCTGGACGACCGCGACGCCATCGTCGACTACCTGCTGGGCTGCGGCATCGGCCTGGTCGCGCTGAAGCTGGGCGAAGAGGGCTCCTATGTGGCCACGCCCGAGTCGCGCGCGCTGGTGCCGCCTTATCCGGTCAAGCCGATCGATGCCACCGGCGCCGGCGACTGCTTCGGCGGCAGCTTTGTCGCGCGCCTGGCCGCGGGTGCCGATCCGTTCGAGGCGGCGCGCTATGCCAACGTGGCCGCAGCGCTGTCGACCACTGGCTATGGAGCGGTGGCGCCGATCCCCGACGCCCAGACCGTGCTGGGCCGGCTGGCGCAGTCGGTGTCGGTGATCGCGTGACCCGGTTGGCCTGAACTCCTGCTTCCCTGAAACCCTGCTTCTGCACTTCCTATTCCGAGACAGCCATGCAAAACCAGACTTCCCCGCTGCTTCAACGCCTTGCCGATGTGCCGGTGATCCCGGTGCTTGAATTCCACTCGGTCGACGAGGCCCTGCACGTCAGCGAGGCACTGGTCACCGGCGGCTTGCCGCTGCTTGAGATCACGCTGCGTACGCCGGTGGCGCTGGAAGCGATCAGGGCGGTGGCGGCAGCCTTGCCACAGGCCTGCGTCGGTGCCGGCACGGTGCTGAACATCGAGCAACTGCACGCCGTGCGCGATGCGGGCGCGCAGTTTGCCGTCTCGCCCGGCCTGACCCCGGCGCTGGCCAAGGGCGCGCAGGGCGCGGGCATCTCGCTGCTGCCGGGCGTGGCCACGGCCAGTGAGGCGATGGCGGCGCTGGAAGCCGGCTTCACCTTCCTCAAGTTCTTCCCGGCGCAGGCCGCGGGCGGCGTGCCGATGCTGAAGTCGCTGGGCGGGCCGCTGCCGCAGCTGCGCTTCTGCCCGACCGGCGGCATCGACGCCGCGCTGGCGCCGACCTACCTGGCGCTGCCCAACGTGGTGTGCGTGGGCGGTTCATGGGTGGTGCCCAAGGACGCCGTCGCCAGCGGCGACTGGGGCCGCATCCGCACGCTGGCCGAGCAGGCCAGGGCACTGCGCAACAAGGGCTGAGCACCGGCGCGCAAAAGGAAACGGCACGCCATGCGGCGTGCCGTTTTCATATCGACGCGGTCCGGGCCGCATCAGACTTGGGGGGCTGGCGGCTTACTTGTGACGGTCCGCCGAGCTTTCGAGCTTCTGGCCACCGCGCTGAATGTCCTGGCCGAGCCCCGCCATCGTGTTGCATCCAGCCAACAGGGTGGCAAACAAAACGCACCAGATCCAACCTTTCTTCACGCCGGGCTCCTTTTGAGGAATTCAAGAATCGAGAGATTCAGGGATTGAGGGATTTGCGCCGATTTTACCGCTGCTGTGAGCGGGTTTGACATCTGGTATGTGCCAATTTGTAAATCGTGCAACGGGTGCAACGCCAGCCGCTTCTCAGGCGTGGGGCGCCAGCAGTTCCCGGGCGCGCTGCTGGATTGCCGCATGGGTCTGGAGCAGCCAGGTAGCCGGGAATGGCTGCGCCAGCAGGTAGCCCTGCACGCTGTGGCAGCCCCAGGCACGCACCGCCTCAAGCTGCTGGCGCGTCTCGATCCCCTTGGCACAGACCGACACGCCGGCGCCCCGGGCCAGCCGGCAGGCGGCGCGCAGGCTGTCGGCACGGTTGGCGGAATCACCGGGCCGGGGTGCATGGCCCAGCCGGCGCGCGTCCAGCGTGACGCGGTCCGGGTGCAGCGCCGCCAGCAACTGGCGGCAGCCCGGGCTGTCGTCGAAATCGCCCAGCGTCAGTTGCAGCCCGCGCCGGCGCAGGGCGGCAAAGCGGGCAATGATGTCGGCGTCGGCCGGCACGGCGCTGGCGGACACTTCGATGCACAGCCGGTCTGGTGCGATGCCGCCTGCGTCGATGGCCTGCGCCAGTGCCTCCACCATCTGCGGGCGGTGCAGCTGCGCGCTGGAGGCCAACAGGGTGAATTGCAGCGGGGCCACGTTTTCGGCCGCGCGTACCAGCGGCAGCACGCTCTCCAGCAGCCAGTTGCCAATCCGGCCGACCAGCCCCAGCGACTCCACCGCCGGCAGGAAATCCTGCGGCGCCACCCGCCCGAGCGCCGGATGATGCCAGCGCAGCCGCACGGTATAGCCGCTGACCACGGCGCTGGCGAAATCGGCGCGCGGCTGCAGTTGCAGGCTCAGTTCGCCGCGCTCCAGTGCGTCGGGCAGGGCGGCCAGCAGGGGCGCGGTCGGTGGCGCGGCGGGCTTGTCGGCGCGCGCCAGGCCGTCGCCTCCCCGTCGATCGACCCGCAGCATGGCATCCAGGGCCTGCTGCAGGCTGCGTTCCGCCGGGATATCCGGATGGTCGGTGGCCACGCCAATGCTGCACGAAATGAACAGCTCGAAGCCCTCCAGAGCGAACGGCCGGGACAGGTCGTCGGCCAGCCGGCTGGCCACCGGGCCGGGGTCGGGCACGCCGTCCGGCAGCGTGGTAATGACCACCAGGTCTGCCGGCGCCATCCAGTGCATGATGGCGCCAGGCGGCAGCAGGCAGGCGATGCGTGCCTGCACGATGGCCTGCAGCCTGGCCGCGCGCCGTGGCCCCAGGGATTCGCAGGCGCTGGCAAAGCGGTCCAGGCGGATAGAAAGGATCGTCGCTGGCTGCCCGGTGCCGGAGCGGCGTGCCGCAAGCGCGGACACCAGGGCGGACGGCTGCATCGCGCCAGGCGCGCCCGTGGCGATGTCATCGGCATCAGGATGCATGGATGGTCTTGCGGGCAGCCTGTTGATGGCCGTGCGATGCCCGCGTCTCCCCGGTATCAGATTTGGTCGTTCGGCTGGCCGATGGAGCGGTCGCCGCGCTTGTCGTCAGGCCTTGGTGATCCATGCCTGCCACGGCCGCATGCGGGCCGCACAGGCCGATCATAAGCGAAGGGGGAGGGGCGGAACATTGCATATTGCGCCAAGGTGACTTGGTCGCAACCTGCAACTTGATGTGGATCAATATGGCCGGAATTGGCCGTGATCCAGGATTGACGCCACCGCCGGAATCCGGCAGCGGCGGATTGGCTGGCCTGATCAGCCGGTGGTCTCTTCCTCAGGCCCTTCCTGCGGGGGCAGGCGCGCGGCCAGCACCTTGTCGATGCGTTTGCCGTCCATGTCGACGATCTCGAAGCGCCAGTCGCCCCATTGCACGCTGTCGGCGATCTGCGGCAGGCGGCCCAGCAGCAGGAGCAGCATGCCGGACAGGGTGTGGTAGCGCTCTTTTTCTTCCTCCGGCACCTGGCGCAGGCCGATGCGGTCCTTCAGTTCCGGGATCGGGATCAGGCCGTCGAGCAGCCACGAGCCGTCGTCGCGCTGCACCGCCCATTCCTCGCCGGCGGCGTCGGCCTTGAATTCGCCGGTGATGGCCTCGATCAGGTCCTGCAGCGTGACCAGGCCCAGCACTTCGCCGTATTCGTCGATGACAAAGGCCATCTGGCCGCCGGAGCCGCGGAAATTCTCCAGCAGCTCCATGCCGGTCACGCTCTCGGGCACGAACACCGCCGGCTGCGCCGCGGCCTTCAGGTCGGCTTCCTCGCCGCGCAGCCGGCGCGCCAGCAACTGGCGCGCGCTGACCACGCCGATGATGTCGTGCATGCCGCCGCGTACGACCGGAAAGCGCGAGTGGTCGGATTCTTCGATGCGGTGCAGGTTTTCATCCAGCGTCTCTTCCACGTCCAGGTACACGACATCGCCGCGCGGCACCATCAGCGATGCCAACTGGCGGTCGTCCAGCCGGAACACGTTGCGCACCATGGTGTGCTCGTGCTGCTCGATCACGCCGGCCTCGGAGCCCTCGACCAGCAGTGCGTGGATTTCTTCCTCGGTCACGCCCGGGCCGCGATCGACCTTGGTGCCCAGCATCCGCAGCACCAGCCGCGTGGAGCTGGACAGCAGCTTGACGAACGGGGTGGAGGCCACGGCCAGCCAGCCGATCGGGCGCGCCACCAGCCGCGCGATCGCTTCCGGGGCCATCTGGCCCAGGCGCTTGGGCACCAGTTCGCCCAGCACGATGGAAAAGTAGGTCAGGCCGGCCACCACGATGGCGGTCGCCACATAGCCGGAGGTGTTCGACGACAAGCCGAAGCCTTGCAGCCAGAGGCCCAGCGGCTGCGCCAGCGTGGATTCGCCGACCACGCCATTGAGCACACCGATCGACGTGATGCCGATCTGCACCGTTGACAGGAAGCGCGTGGGGTCCTCGCCCAGCTGGACCGCGGCAATCGCGCCGCGGTCACCGTTCTCGATCTGGCGCTGCAGACGTGCCTTGCGGGCCGTGACCAGCGCGATCTCGGACATCGCGAACAGGCCGTTAAGCAGAATCAGCGCCAGTAGTATGGCAATTTCCATCAGGGTACGCGCCCTTTGCGTGTGAGTTGAAAGCACCAAGCATACCATCCGCGCATGACGACACGGCGCCGGGCAGCCTGGCGATGGTGGCGGCTGCTCCGGTCGCTTAGCGATAACCAGCGGAGATAGCTCGATGCCTAATATTCAATAGATAGTTATCGTTGGCCGCGCCAAACTTCTGTCCGTGGCACTACCTGTGCCCCCTTACGAAAAGCCTGGACCCGACAGGCGTGCGAATCACAAGGAGACAGAATGGACAACCGATGGACGGCCGTACTGGTGGAGAAATTCGGCCATAGCTTCAGCGCTTACGAACTGGCAGGCGGTGAGCGCCGCTTCAGCGTGCAGTTGCCGGATTATCCCCATGAATTCGTGGTGGACCGCGAACGCCTGTGCGGCTACGTCGGCCACTATGGTGTGCAGACTTTTGCACATGCCGGCGACGGCGGCGCCGCGGTGATCGCGGTCGACCTGGTGAGCGGCGCTGTCAGGGCGCAGCTCGATTGCTCGCCCTATCACCGCATCCATGGCCTGCAGATCGACCGGCAAGGGCGCGTCTATGCGCTGAGCGAGCGCGACAATATGCTGCTCGTGTTCGAGGCGCCACTAGAGCGCCCGGTGCCGGACCGTGCGGTGCCCGCGGGCGGGGTCAAGAGCCATCTGTTTGTGTTGTCGGCCGATGGCGAGCGTGCCTACGTGACCAACCTGCTGTCGCATACCGTGACACTCGTGCACCCCTACGATGCCACCCGCGCACCGCGCGCGGCCAACGCCGGCAGGCGCCCGGAGGGCTGCTGCCTGAGCCGCGACGAAGCGGCGCTCTACGTTGCCAGCCGCGACGACCACACTCTCACCCGGCTGGACGCGCGCACGATGGAAGTGGTGCGCACCGTGCCGACGGGCGAGGACCCCACTCGCATCTACTGGTCGCCGGACAACCGCCTGTTCGTGCTCAACTACGGCGAGCGCAGCATCCGCATTTTCGACCCCGACACGCTCGCCGAAACCGGCCGGGTCGATACCGGGGCCAAGCCGATCGCGCTCGCCTTCCATCCGGCTGACCCGAGCCGCGCCTATGTCGCGCTCAACGACCACACCGTCGGCCAGCTTGACCTGCCTGGCCTGACCTTGCGCCATGCCTTTACTACCGGCAAGGAACCGGACGGCCTTGCCATCCTCGCTTTGCCGCCGCGATAGCTAGCGGGCGTTTCAACCGACAAGGCCGCGAAGGCAGCGCAGATGCCGGCGGCTGATACCCAGAAAAAAGTACGGAGACAGAATATGAAAGGCTTGGACCAAGCCGGCGCCGGCACGTCCGTCGCCATCGACGCGACACCTCTCACCGGTGCGCCCGGTATCCCCGCCCAGCGCTGGTGGCGCATCATCCCGCCGATCCTGATGGTCTGCATCGTCTCGTACATGGATCGCGTCAATATCGCCTTCGCGATGCCGGGCGGGATGGGCGACGCGCTCGGTATCGGTGCCAGCATGGCCGGCCTGGCCGGCGGCATTTTCTTTGTCGGCTACCTGTTCCTGCAGATTCCCGGCGGCAAGCTGGCCGTGCGCGGCAGCGGGCGCAATTTCATCGCCTGGTCGATGCTGGCCTGGGCCGTCATTTCCGTGCTGACCGGCCTGGTGCGCAACGAGACCGAACTGCTGATCCTGCGCTTTGCGCTGGGGGTGGCCGAGGGCGGTATGCTGCCGGTGGTGCTGACCATGGTCGGCAACTGGTTTCCCGACCACGAGCGCGGACGCGCCAACGCGCTGGTGATCCTGTTCGTGCCGATCGCCGGCATCATCACCGCGCCGCTGTCGGGGCTGGTGATCGCCGCGCTCGACTGGCGCTGGCTGTTTATCGTGGAGGGCCTGATTTCGCTGGCCTGCCTCGGCGTGTGGTGGAAGCTGGCCTGTGACCGGCCGGAGCAGGCGCGCTGGATTTCCGCCGAAGAGAAGGCTTATCTGCTGGCCCGCCTGCGCGAGGAAGAACAGCAAGCCGCCGCCGCTGGTGCGGACGTGGGGCAGGGCGCGGGCGGCACGCGGGCGGTGTTGGCGCACATCCTGTCGCAGGACGTGATCTGGCGCCTGATCGCCGTCAATTTTCTCTACCAGATGGGGATCTACGGCTACACGCTGTGGCTGCCCACCATCCTGAAGGGCCTGACCGGGGGTGGCATGGGGCAGGTCGGCATGCTGGCCGTGCTGCCCTACCTGGGTACCATGGCCGGCGTCCTCGCGATGTCTTCGCTCTCTGACCGCACCGGCCGGCGCAAGGCCTTCGTGGTCTGGCCGCTGCTGGGTTTCGCCGCTTGCCTGGCCGGCTCGGTCTGGTGGCACGACAATACCTGGGTGTCCTATGGCCTGCTGGTTGGCAGCGGCTTCTTCCTGCAGTCCGCCGCGGGGGTGTTCTGGACCCTGCCGCCGCGGCTGCTGGCCGCCGAGCACGCCGGTGTGGCGCGCGGCGTGATCAATGCGCTCGGCAACCTGGGCGGATTCTGCGGTCCCTATGCGGCGGGCGTGCTGATCGAGCGCGTCGGCGCGGGCGCCGGTGTCTACCTGCTGGTCGCGGCGCTGGTGCTGGCCGGCGCCCTGGCCGCCACGCTGCCGAGGCGGTGCCGATGAACCGGGAAGCAAACGGCGCGCTGCCCCCGGGCCTGGCCATCGTCGACGCCCACCACCACCTGTGGCAACTCGGGCGCGGTCGCTATCCCTGGCTGCAGGACGAATACCGGCCGCAGACTTTCTTTCTCGGCGACTACGAGAGCCTGCGCCGCGATTACCTGGAGGCGCAGTATGCGCATGACACCGGCGCCGTCACCGTACTGGCTACCGTACACGTAGAGGCCGAACGCGAGCGCAGCGAAGCCGTCGACGAGACTGCGTGGCTGCACCGCCAGGACTGGCGCCCCGGCATGGCTGCGGCGGTGGTGGCCTACGCGCCGTTCGGGACTCCCGGGTGCGCCGAACTGCTGGCGCGCCAGGCTGGTTTCGCGCGGGTCAGGGGGATTCGATGCAAACCGCTGACCGCGGCGGCGCCGGGCGAGTCGGTGGCCGGGCGCCCCGGGTCGATGCAGGACCAGGACTGGCTGGATGACCTGGCGCGGCTGGAGCGCCACGGCCTGTCGTGGGACCTGCGGGTACCGTTCTGGCACTTGCGCGAGGCGGCCCAGGTAGCGGCCGCCTTGCCCGGCGTGCCCATCGCGCTCAATCACGCGGGCCTGCCGCTAGATCGCTCGGAAGAGGGCCTGGCCTGCTGGCGCGCGGGCATGGAGGCGCTGGCTGCCCGCGCCAATGTGTCGGTCAAGCTGTCGGAGTTCGGGCTGGCCGGCGGGCGCTGGGATGCGCTGGGCAACCGCCGCATCGTACGCGAGGTGCTGGCGATTTTCGGAGATGAGCGGGCGATGTTCGGCAGCAACCTGCCGGTATCGGGCCTGAGCGCGGACTTCGGCACGATTCTCGGCATGGTGTGCGAGGAGCTGCCTGATCCCGTGGCCAGGCAGCGCGTGCTGGCTGGTAATGCGGCCAGGTTCTATCGGATCAGTGTTCCAACGCCGCCCGAGCTGGCCTAAGACCTGTCAATCACAAGCATGCTATAAGTCCCAATCTTCGCCGAAGCCCCGGCCACCATGCCAGACCTCCCAGCCACCCTCTCCAGCGCCGCCACCCTGCGCAAACGCCTCCATATGCGGCATCTGCGCCTGGCCCTGGCCCTGGCCGAGCACCGCTCGCTGCGGCGCGCCGCCGCACAGATGGCGCTGTCCCAGCCCGCCGTCACCAAGGCATTGCACGAGCTCGAGAGCGTGGTCGGCACGCTGCTGTTCACGCGCCATGCGCGTGGTATCGAGCCGACGGTGTTCGGCGAGGCGCTGATCCGCTACGCGCGCGTGGTGCTGGCCGACCTGGATGCCCTGCATGACGAATTTGCCGCCATCGCCGCGGGCGAGGTGGGCAAGGTGCGGCTCGGCTCGATCCTGGCCCCGGTGCCTTCGGTGCTGTCCGGCGTCATCAACGCGCTCAAGGCGCGCTATCCGCATTTGCATATCGTGATGCAGGTCGATACCAGCGACGTGCTGGTGCAGGCGCTGCGGCAGGATGCGCTGGACGTGGTGATCGGACGCATCCCCGAAGGGACGGTGGCCGACGATCTCGACTTCGAGCCACTGTTCGAGGAGTCGCTGGCCATCGTGGCGCGCGCCGGCCATCCGCAGGCGGGCAAGCGCGGCGTCAGGCTGGCTTCCCTGGCTGGCTATCCGTGGATCATCCCGCCGGCGGCCGTGCCGATGTGGCAGATCATCGACCAGACCTTCCGCGACAACCGCGTGCCGCTGCCGGAAGACATCATCGAGACCTCGTCGATCATGGGCACGCTGCCGCTGCTGGCGGAGAGCGACCGCATTGCCGTCGTGCCGGGTGCCATCGCGGAGTATTTCGCCGCCCTGGGCGCGCTGGCGGTCCTGCCGGTGGCGATGCGAGGGCGGCTGGTGCCCTATGGGATTGTGCTGCGCCGGCGGCGGGCCGCGACGCCGGCCATGCGCCTGCTGATCGACGCAGTGCGGGCGGCGGGGCCTGGCGCTCCGCAGGCGGTGACTGAATTGGAGTCATTACCTGCCAGGTAATGGTCATACGCCGCGGCGCATGCTGTAATGCATGCCATGGAAACGCTGACCCCCGCCTCCGAAGCCACCCTCGACTTCCCCGGCCTGCTGCGCTACTGGCGCGGCAAGCGCGGCTACAGCCAGCTGGCGTTGTCCCTGGCGGCCGGGGTGTCGCAGCGCCACATCTCCTTCCTGGAATCCGGCCGCGCCCGCCCCAGCCGTGAAATGGTGCTGGCGCTGGCCGAGCGCCTGGGCGTGCCGCTGCGCCAGCGCAACCGGCTGCTGCTGGCCGGCGGCTTTGCCCCGGCCTACAGCGAACACGCGCTGGCTTCGCCGCCGCTGCAGATGGTGCAGCAGGCGATCGCGCTGATCCTGGCCAAGCAGGAGCCATACCCGGCCGTGGTGCTGGACCGCTTCTGGAACCTGGTGGATGCCAACCCGACCTACCGGCGCATGCTCGATACCCTGCTGGGCGGGCGCGCGCCGGCATCGCTGACGGAAGGCAGCCACAGGATCAACCTGATGCTGACCGTGTTTGATCCGGATGGCCTGTGGCCGGTGATCGAGAACGCGCGCCAGGTCGGGCGCTACCTGTTGCGGCGCGTGTGGCAGGAGCTGCAGGTGCAGGCCCACGACCAGACCGCACGCGAGATCTTCGGGCGCATCGCCGCCTGGCATCCTGACATGGTGGGGCCAGGCGGCATGCTGCTGCGCGAGGACGACGGCACCGATGGCCCGCCTGCGCCATTGCTGCCGGTGGTGCTGCAAGCGGGTGCGTTCCGCGCGTCGCTGTTCTCGACCCTGACCACGCTCGGCATTCCCCAGGACATCACGCTGCAGGAGCTGCGCATCGAATGCTTCTTCCCGGCCGACGACGCCACCCGCACCCTGTTTGAAACGCAGGGCGCGCCGCAGCGGCCGGCGCTCAGAAGTGGTAGCGCAGGTAAATGACGTGGAAGGTGGTGCCAGGATTGGGCTGCTTGATGCCGGCATTGGACAGGTGCTGGAAGCGGTAGCCCGCGGTAAAGCGCCGGTCCTTGCCGACTGTCAGGCCGATCCCGGCGTAGTCCGAGAACTGGAAGGCGGTGGCAATGTTGTGCTCGGCCGAAGTGTGCGTGCTGGTTAGCAGGCGCGGCCCGACCGACAGCTCAAGGAAGGGTACCCAGGTGTGGCGCCACCATGCGATCCGCACCACCGGCGAGGCACCGAACTCCCATAGGTCATTGGGTTGGTTGTCGCTGCTGCTGCGCCAGCGTGCAACGTTGACCTCCCATTGCAGGTCAACCTGCCAGCCTTGCGGATTGCCCCACGCAAAGCCCGAATCCCACAACATGGCGACCTCAGCCTTCTGCACGTCGTTGTCATTGTCGAAGCCGTAGCCAATCTGCACGGCAGGCGCGGCGCGCGCCGTCGCTCCCAGGCACAAGGGCAGGGCAAGCAGGCCCGCGGCGACGGTGCGGCGCACCCGCTGTTGCCACGCACGCCGGCAGGGCGCATGGAAGGAGGAACAACTCACACGGCGGTCTTGTCTGGCTTCTTGTTCGTGTCGGCGCATGGGAAGCACGGATGAAGAGGTGCTGCGTTGTTGTCCGGCAAGGCATGAGGCGGCCGCCACTGCGGGAACCGCTTGCACATGCGCTGCCTCCCCCCTTATTTGTAGTACACGGGAAGGCACCTTGCGATGGTCGGGCATGGCCGAACGTGGGTGAGCGCCCGCGAGAGGAAAAAAAACAATCGTGCTAACATTCGCCGGCCGGTGCCGGCTACATGGCCGCACCGGTTCGTTACGTCTTCAGGGCGGGGTGAAAGTCCCCACCGGCGGTATGCCGCGGCGCGCAGTGCGTGTCCGGCGAGCCCGCGAGCGCTCGCATTCCCGTGCGAGGTCAGCAGACCTGGTGAGAGGCCAGGGCCGACGGTCATAGTCCGGATGAAAGAAGATGGACGGAGCTTGCCCGCGCGGCCTGGCGCCTTGCCCGGCCTTGCGGTTCGCTGTTGCCTTGCGCCGCGCGCAGGGCGCGGCTGCTCGTGCTTGCGCTTCAGGCGCGGCGTGCGGCGCTGCAACTCCGTTGATCCTTCCCCTGGAACGCCCATTGATGCTGAACAAGGAGCGTTTCATGTCTAGCCTTTCCACCGAAGCTGTTGTACCCGAAGTGTCCGCGGATCTTGCCGCCGATGCCGACCCCCGTTCCCTGGCCGCGCGCATCGCGCAGGCGCTGGAGGCCATGCGCGAAGGCCGCCCGGTCGTGCTGCTCGACGATGACGACCGCGAGAACGAGGCCGACCTGATCCTGGCCGCGGAGCGCCTGACCAACGCCAACATGGCGATGATGATCCGCGAATGCAGCGGCATCGTCTGCCTGTGCCTGACTGAAGACAAGGTGCGCAGCCTCGGCCTGCGGCCGATGGTCGAGCACAACCGCAGCCAGTACGGCACCGCTTTCACGGTATCGATCGAGGCCCGCGAAGGCGTCAGCACGGGGGTCAGCGCCGCCGATCGCATCACCACCATCCGCGCCGCCATTGCCGGGGACGCGGGCACCGATGCGGTGGTCAGCCCGGGCCATGTGTTTCCGCTGGTGGCGCGCGACGGCGGCGTGCTGGTGCGCCGCGGCCATACCGAGGGCTCGGTCGACCTGGCCCGCATGGCAGGCCTGTCGCCGGCCGCGGTGCTGTGCGAGCTGATGAACCCCGATGGCACCATGGCACGCCGGCCGGAGGCGCTGGCCTTTGCCGAGATGTATCAGTTGCCGGTGCTGACCATCGAGGACCTGGTGGCTTGGCGGCGCCTGCGCGACTAAAAAAGTCGTCGCCTGCACGCATTTCCGGCATGCAAGCGCGCCGGGATGCGTGCTTCCTGTGCGACAATGCGGATCGCTTTTTCCCGTCTATATGAGGGCAATTCCATGATGTTCCGCATTTTTAGGCACGCAACCACGTTTGCTGGCTGCCTGCTTGGACTGGCCGCACCGCTGGCGCATGCCGAAGGCAGCGCCGTGCCGGCACCGTCCTCCGTTCCCTCCAGCGCCACCCGCCCGGCTGCCGCCGCTGGCCTGTATGAGTGCCAGGTCGCCGGCTCCGGCACGGTATTCCGGTCCACGCCCAGGGAAGGCTGCCGGCTGGTCGCGGCACCCGATCCCGCCGCCCCCGATCCGCAGCGATGGCTTCCCCTGATGGGTGCCAATGGCGTGATTTCCTATTTCGACCAGTCCGCGGTGCGCCGCCAGGGCACCGAAGTCGGCGTGGTGGTGATGCGCAACTCACCGTTGGGCGTGATCCGCACCGCCAGCGGCGAGCCGATCCGCTCGTCGCTCAAGCGCATGGTGCTGAACTGCGCCACGTCCATGTTCGCCGTGGTCGAGCAGACGCTCTACAGCAAGCGCTTTGCGCGCGGCGACTCGCTCTATACGATCCGCGCGCCGCAGTACGGCACCTTCCAGGTCGCTGGCCCCGGCACGATTGCCGCGGAGTTGCTGCGCAAGCTGTGCAGGTAAGCCTGGCGGCGACCGGCGAACCACGGGTCCCTATCCATCTCCCTATCAGGGTTTGTCCCGGTCAACGGCGCGCGAACCTTCCTCGTTGATGCTGGTGACAGGGCGCGAGCCAGAAGCGTCAGTCATGGCAGGCATCCCTGCCATACCTATCTGCAGGGCAAACGAGGAGACGGAAATGAAGAAATGGATCGTCATGCTGTCGATGGCAATGTTTGGTGCGGGCGCGATGGCGCAGACGCCTGCGACTCCGGCGACGCCTGCCACCCCGGCCACGCCGGCGGCAGCGTCGACTGACAAGGCCGCGCCGGCCAAGGCAGACAGCGGCAAGGCCAAGGCCAAGAAGACCAGCACCAAGAAGAAGAGCCACGCGCCTGCGGCCAAGGATCCGACGAAGAACAAAGGCGCCTGAGCGCGCTGACGATGGCGGCGGGCGCACGGCTCCCCGGCAAGCGGGGATGCAGGCTGCGTCCGTGACTGCCATGCCGCCACGCAAATAATGGCCGGCCGTGCCTGCATGGCGCGGACCCGCCGCGCGCAGGACAGCCCTGCGGCACGCGTTGCGTGTCTTCCGGGGGGATAAAGCCGGGCATGTCGGGCGGATCGCAACAGGAGGCTTCGGCCTCCTTTTTTTTCGTCCGCTGCCGCAAGCGGCCGCCACCGCGCCGGCTTTGCGCCTGCGCCGCCGCACGCTATGCTTGCGGGCATTGTGCCGGGCAGGGGCGTGGAGCCCTCGCGCCGGCGCAGGCGAACTCGGACGGGAGCGGTCTTATGGCAGCGCTAGCGGTGTGGCGGCGGTGGCGGCGATTGACGGCATTCTGGATGGCGGGACTAGGCTGGATGATAGGCGCGCTGTGGATGCAAGCCAGCCTGGCCGCGCCGGCGTCCGAGGTCGCGGCCGTGCAGGCTCCGATTGCCGTGCGCAGCGGGGCCGCGGTCGAGTTGCGCCTGATGGACCGGCCCATCGCCACCATGCGCGCCGAGATTGCGGGTGCCACCCCGGCCATGCGCGTCTCGCGCGCGCAACTGGTGTTCAACGACCTGACGGAAAGCGAGCTGGCACTGCCGCTCGGACAGGTCAGCGGCACGTTCGGCGATGCGCCGATGGTCGCCTTCCGGCTGGGCGACCGGCTCTTGTTCGCGCTGACCTCGCAAGACCTCTCCCCGGAGGATCACCTTACGCTTGAAGCTGCCGCAACGCGCACCGCGGCGGGCCTGCGCCAGGCCATTGCCGCACGGCGCGCGCACCTGCACTGGCCGAACCTGCTGCGCGGTGCCGCGCTGAGCCTGCTCGGCCTGGCCGTGCTGGCCGCGCTGACATGGGGCGTGGCGCGAGCCGGCGTGGCCCTGCGCGCCCGCCTGCAGGTGGCACTGGAGCGGCACCTGGCGCACCGCGTCGGCGGCCAGTTCGACTGGACCGGCGCGCTCTACCAGCTGGTTGCTCGCATCGTGCAGATCCTGGCGATCGGGCTGGTGCTGGTGCTGGCCTTTGCCTGGCTGGAATTTGCGCTCGAGCAGTTTCCGCTGACCCAGCCCATGGGCGACCGCATGGGCGTCTTTATCGTCGGCTTGCTGTCGCAGATCGCGCTGTCGATGGTGTCGTCGGTGCCGGGCCTGGTCACGGTGGCGGTGATCCTGCTGATTACCCGCGCGGTGCAGCGGCTGGTGTCGAATATCTTCAAGGCGGTGCAGAAGGGCCAGATCACGGTGCCCGGCATGCATCCGGAGACGGCGGGCGCCACGCGGCGGCTGGCGGCGGTGGTGATCTGGGCGCTGGGCTTCACCTTTGCCTACCCCTATATCCCGGGCTCGGAGAGCGATGTCTTCAAGGGGCTGTCGGTGCTGCTCGGCTTCATGGTGACGCTGGGATCGGCCAATGTGGTCAACCAGCTGATGAGCGGCATGGTGGTGGTGTATTCGCGTGCGCTGCGACGCGGCGACATGGTCTGCATCGGCGATACGGTGGGCACCGTGGCCTCGCTGGACGCGCTCTCGGTGAAGGTGATCAACCTGCGCAATGAAGAGGTGACGCTGCCCAACGCGGTGGTGGTCGGCAGTGCCATCCATAACTACACCCGGCACGGCAGCGTGCGTGATCCCCGCACACAGGAAGGCTGGCAGGCTGCGCTGATCTCGACTTCGGTCACGATCGGTTACGACACGCCCTGGCGGCAGGTCCATGCGATGCTGCTGGCAGCCGCCGGCGAAGCGGCGCATATCGCGCCGTCGCCCACGTCATTCGTGCTGCAGCGGGGGCTGTCCGACTTCTACGTCGAGTACGAACTGTTCTGCGCGCTGGACCATCCGCGCAATCGCTTCTACGCGCTGTCGGCGCTGCACGCGGCGATCCAGGATCAGTTCAACACCCACGGCGTGCAGATCATGTCGCCGCATTTCATGGCGCAGCCGGACAAGACCGTCTACGTGCCCGGGACCAGGTGGTACGAGGAACCAGGGTCGCCGCAGGTCGATCCGGCAGCGCGGCCGCATCGCGCGCCGTCGCGCGCGGCATGAACGCCGGCTGCGCGAGCGATCAGCGCCGCTTAGTCAGCCACCTGGCGCGACTTCCATTGTCCGTTGGACTGCTTGCAGAACCACCCGCTCCAATGCTCTTCAGCGCTGCCGCGCTTGAGATCGGACTTCAGGCGCCGGCAGGGCTGGCCCTTGTCGGTCTTGCTTTCGATCGGCGTGATGGTGCCGTCGATCTGCTTGCGCCGCCCCGCCGCGGGGAACGTCCATTCAACGGTCTTGCCGTCGGCCGTATCGTTCAGTGCCGTGCGCACTGACTTGGCCAGCGACGCGCCTTCCTTGTCGTTGAGCGTGCCGATGATGGTGCCGCTCAGGTAATTGTCGAAGTACGCCTGCGCCGGTGCCGCCGCGGCAAACAGCAGGGCGGCACCAAGCGCGCCAGTGACGGCGGCGCGCAGGGCAGGGCGGACAGGGCTGGCGGTAGGGTCGGATGGCCGAGGCAGCATGACGATTCCTTGTGGCTTCGTGGTGGCATTTGGGTGGCATTGTAAGCGCAATGCAGCGCCGCAGCAGCGCGCGGTGCGGTTGACACGTGCCAGCCGCTGACCTAGCGTTGATTGTTGCCCCCGCGCTTCGCGTTGGCCGGCAGCGGAGCCTGCTGTGCGCTTTGCACGGCAAGCGCCTTTCCCCCCGCGAGAGGAGATCCCATGAAGCTGCGCTATCTGACCATCGGCCTGGCACTTGCCTGCGCATTCGGCACGCTGCACGCCCAGACCACAGGCAAGGCCGACAAGTTCAATCCCTACACCGACGGCGCCAAGCAAGACCAGTTCAGTCCCTACTCCGATGGTGCCAAGCAGGACAAATTCAGCCCGTACTCGGATGGCGCAAAAAGCGACAACGTGACCTCGTTGAACCCGGGTGCCCGCCCTGACCAGATGGAGCCGATCCAGGGCGGCGCGCAGAAGTCCTTCGACTCATACAGCCAGGGTGGCATGAAGAGCGGGAAGTTCGACCCGTATTCCGAAGGCGCCAAGAGCGGCAAGTTCGATCCGTACAGCGAAGGGGCTAAAAAGTAACACTGTATTAAATGGGCCGGCTGCCGGCCGGCCCCGATCTCCACCAGATTCTCATGGCCGGCAGGTGTTGGCCTCGCCGGGGCTTGCGGCCGTGTGACCCCGGCGCCCGCAAAGCCTTGTCCGGAGCGGCTTTCGGGCAACCTGGCCAACATTTTGTTTCAAACCTTGCGTGATCGAAACGTGACTTCTGCGTCTCGAATTGTTATGGTTTATTGCGCATCGCAACAAACCGGACACAGTGCCCCGCGGGCCGTCTGCCTCGTGTCCGGGTCTCGCCACTCGGCGCCGGGCCCGTCTCTTGCTGTGTCGTCCTTCGTTCCGACCGCCGATGCCGGTCACCCCGATTCAACCGCTCACCCTGGCATACATGTCACAGATCGCCACGCCACGCCTGTCCGCTACCCATGCCTTGCCCATTGCCGGGCCGGGGGCTCGCCGCCGCACTGCGCGGGCGGGTGTGCGGATCGCAGCCTGGCTTGGTGGCAGTGCGCTGGCGCTGTGTGCCATGGCAGCCCATGCGTTCGATTTCGACACCGTGGCGGCGCGCGCGCGCCAGCTGGCGGCCTCGCCCTACAAGGCGCCGCCGCAGAACCTGCCGCGCGAGCTGCGCGAGCTGTCATACGAGCGCTACCGCGAGATCGAATACAAGCCCGAGCGCTTTGCCTGGCGCGGCACGCGCGCGCCGTTCGAGCTGTCTTTCTTCCACGAAGGCATGGTGTTCGACCAGCCCGTGCGTATCCATGAAGTGGTGGGCGACAGCGTGCGTGAATTCCGCTTCGACCCGTCCGCGTTCAACTACGGCCCGCACAAGGTCGATGCCGGCAAGCTCAAGGGCCTGGGCTTCGCAGGCTTCCGCATCCTGTATCCGCTGAACCAGGGCAAGCGCAAGGATGAGCTGGCGTCGTTCCTGGGCGCGAGCTATTTCCGCGCGCTGGGCAAGGACCAGTGGTACGGGTTGTCGGCACGCGGCCTGGCGGTCGACACCGCGCTCAATTCGGGCGAGGAGTTCCCGCGCTTTGTCGAATACTGGATCGAGCGTCCCGGCCCCAATGCCAAGGAGATCACGATCTACGCGCTGATGGATTCGCGCCGCATGAGCGGCGCGTACCGTTTCACCATCAAGCCCGGCGCCGAGACCGCGATGGAGGTCAAGTCGCGCCTCTACCTGCGCGAGAACGTGACCAAGCTGGGCCTGGCGCCGCTGACCAGCATGTTCCTGTTCGGCGAGAACCAGCCGTCGGCCGCGCAGGATTTCCGGCCCGAGGTGCATGACTCTGACGGCCTGTCGATCCACCTGGGCACCGGCGAATGGGTCTGGCGCCCGCTGGTCAATCCCAAGCGCTTGCTGGTCACCTCGTTCGCGGCGACCAATCCGCAGGGCTTCGGGCTGATGCAGCGCGACCGCACCTTCAACAACTATCAGGAGATCGGCTCATGGTATGAGCGCCGGCCCAGTGGCTGGGTGCAGCCGCGCGGCAACTGGGGCTCGGGCCGGGTAGAGCTGGTGCTGATCCCGACGCCGGACGAGACCAATGACAACATCGTCGCGTACTGGGTGCCGGACAACCCGCCCAAGCCGAAGCAACCCTTCGACTATGAGTACCGGCTGCTGTGGCAGAAGGACGGCGAACAACAGCCGCCGCTGTCGTGGGTGACCCAGACCCGCCTGGGGCAGGGCCAGACCCGCAACAAGGAAGACACAAGCTTTTCGCTGGTGGTGGACTTCGAAGGCCCGGCCTTCGGCAAGCTGCCGGCGAACGTGCGCATCGACCCGGTGGTTTCGGCCGATGCCAACGGTGAGCTGCTGAAAACGTCGGTGCAGCGCAATGAGGCGACCGGCGGCTGGCGCATGACCATGGTGATGCGCCGCAAGGACGAAACCAAGCCGGTTGAGTTGCGCGGCTATCTTCGCAACGGCAATACAACCCTATCCGAGACATGGAGCTACATCTTACCCCCAGGCTAAAGCAGCGACCGGCCAAGGCGGCGGCATGCGAGCGCTATGTCGACCGCCTGCCGGTATCGCCTGAAGTGCGCAGCGAACTGCTGGCAGACGGCGCGCCCGCGACGCCGGTCGCACCGGTCACGCCCGTGGCATCCGTTGCCCCCGTGATCGCCGTTACCGCCGACGGCCGCGATGCGCAGGACGCGATCACGCGCCTGCAGTCGCGCCTGGCGGCCAAGGACCCGCCGCCCGCGCAAGGCGGCAGTGCCTACGCCTCCGTCGGCCGGCGTTTCACGATGGCATACGGCAATCCCCAGGTGGATGGCGCACCGCTGCTGCAGCGGCGCGAAGACGGCACCGTGAAGGTCGACACCGGCCCCGAGCCCGAGCGCAGCTCGATGGTGCCGCGCCAGTGGCCGCCGCATATTGTCACCGGCTGGCTGCGCAATACCTGGCGCCGCATGCTGGGCCGCCCGCCCGTGCCCGAGACCTGGGACACGCTGCACGACGGTCCCGATGCCGAAGGCAAATGGCATCCGGCCGGCTCGCACCGCCGCTGGTTCCTGCTGGGCCTGGTCGTGATCCAGACCGTGCTGGCCACGTACTTCATGAGCAATGTGCTGCCGTACCATGGCGCCGATCCGCTCGAGATCGCCATCCTGGTGCTGTTCGCCGTCCTGTTCTCATGGGTGTCGGCCGGTTTCTGGACGGCGATGATGGGCTTCCTGGTGCTGGCCAAGGGCGGCGACCGCCACCTGATCTCGCGCTCGGCCGCGCCCGACGGGCCGATCGCGCCCGAGGCGCGCACCGCGATCATCATGCCGATCTGCAATGAGGACGTGACGCGCGTGTTCGCCGGGCTGCGCGCCACCTATGAATCGCTGGCGCGCACCAGTCACCTGTCCAACTTCGATTTCATCGTGCTGTCGGACAGTGGCAATCCGGACCTGCGCACCGCCGAGCATGACGCGTGGATGGAGCTGTGCCGCGCCGTCGGCGGCTTCGGCCGCATCTTCTACCGCTGGCGCCGCCACCGCGTGAAGCGCAAGACCGGCAACGTGGCCGACTTCTGCCGCCGCTGGGGCAGCAAGTACCGCTACATGGTGGTGCTCGATGCCGACAGCGTGATGAGCGGCGACTGCCTGGCCACGCTGGTGCGGCTGATGGAAGCCAACCCCGGCGCGGGCATCATCCAGTCCGCCCCCCTGGCAGTGGGCCGCGAGACCCTGTACGCGCGCGTGCAGCAGTTCGCCACGCGCGTGTACGGGCCGCTGTTCACGGCCGGCCTGCATTACTGGCAGCTGGGTGAATCGCACTACTGGGGCCATAACGCCATCATCCGCGTGCACCCGTTCATCGAGCACTGCGCGCTGGCGCCGTTGCCCGGCCGCGGCCCGCTGTCGGGTGAGATCCTGTCGCACGACTTTGTCGAAGCCGCGCTGATGCGCCGTGCCGGCTGGGGCGTGTGGATCGCCTACGACCTGGAAGGCTCGTACGAAGAACTGCCGCCCAACCTGCTGGACGAGGTCAAGCGCGACCGCCGCTGGTGCCAGGGCAACCTGATGAACTTCAGGCTGTGGCTCAAGCAGGGCTTCCACGTGGTGCACCGCGCGGTGTTCCTGACCGGCATCATGGCCTACCTGTCGGCGCCGCTGTGGCTGCTGTTCCTGCTGCTGTCCACGGCGATGCTGGCCAAGCACGCGCTGGTGCCGCCGGAGTATTTCACGCAGCAATACCAGCTGTTCCCGACCTGGCCCGAATGGCATCCGGAGAAGGCGCTGGCCTTGTTCTCTGCCACGGCCACGCTGCTGTTCCTGCCCAAGCTGGCCAGCGTGGTGCTGCTGATGAAGCAGGCGCGGCGTTATGGCGGGGCGGTGCAGCTGATTGCCAGCATGCTGATCGAGGTGCTGCTGTCCGCGCTGCTGGCGCCCACGCGCATGCTGTTCCATACCAAGTTCGTGATCGCCGCATACAGCGGCTGGGGCATCTCGTGGAAGTCGCCCCCGCGCGAAGACACCGAGACCACCTGGGGCGAAGCGTTCCGCCGCCACGGCTGGCACACCGCGCTGGGCCTGGCCTGGGGTGGTCTGGTGTACTGGCTGAATCCGTCCTACGTGCTGTGGCTGTTGCCGATCGTGGGCTCGCTGGCGCTGTCGATCCCGTTGTCGGTGATGCTGTCGCGGGTGTCGTTCGGTCGTGCCTCGCGCAATGCGGGCCTCTTCATGATCCCTGAGGAGACGCAGGTACCGCGGGAGATCGTCGAGACGCAACAGCATGTCGAAGCCGCGGCCGAAACGCCTGACTTTGTCGATGCCGTGGTGGACCCGGTTACCAATGCGCTGATGTGCGCGACCGCCACGCCGCGCGTGGTGCAGCCGGAATCGGCACGCAGGCGCCATGAGGCCCTGGTCGAGCATGCGCTCACGCATGGCCCGCGCGCGCTGACCCCGGCGCAGAAGCATGTGCTGCTGGGCAATCCGTTTGCACTGGCACGCCTGCATGAACTGGTGTGGGGCTCGCCGCTGGCCGATGCCGGCTGGAAGGACACGCGCATCCTGGTGCGGCGTGCGGCCAACGTGCTGCCGCTGCGCCCGCGCGCTGCCTGAGCGGGACTAACCCAAACAAAAAAGGCCCGCATCTGCGGGCCGTCTTTCTTTTGCGCGGGCGGCATGCCGTCCCGCGTCAATTGCAATCGATTCTTGTTTGTGTTGGCTAGCGCAGCGCCGCCGTGCAGATGGGCGCGTTGATGTAGACATCGCCGATGCGGCGCTCGCCACGGTCCTTGCGCGTCATGTAGCGGAACATCAGGCTGATGCCAAGCTTGGTCAGGATCTCGACGTCGCGGTTGGCGCAGATATTGCGCTGCAGCGGCGCGGCGTAGTTGACCTCGAAGCTGGCCAGGTCCAGCATCGGCCCGCGGTAGTTGGTGAGCTCCAGCTGGAACAGCACATGCTTGCCGGGGATCGACTGGCAGCGGCGCAGCCGCGTTTCGCCGTCGATTTCGATCGGCAGGGCGTCGTTGAGCTGGCGGCAGGCGCGTGCCAGCACGTTGTCGGGCCGCGTGGTGTTGCGCAGCAATTCAGGCACGCCGGCGGCGCCGGTGTTCTGGCCGGTGGCAGCGCCCTTGAGCATGCGTGACAGCGGGTCGGCCTCATCGATCGCAGGGGCCGGCGCCGAGGCGGCGACATTGCGCGCCTGCACCGGCGCGGCGTTGCCGGGCAGGGGCAGCGGCAACAGCAGCGCAGCCGCGAGTGCGGCCGGGCCTAGCGAAGCGGGAAGCGGCGTGTGTCGTATTCTCATGCAGGCTAACGTTGCCGGGACCGATACTGTCGTCCGTCTCTGCGTGGCCGACGGTGTGGCTTGCGCCGACAGGCTGGCATTGTACCCTCCACCTTGCCGCAGGTGAAAGCCGCGCCACCCGGCAAGGGCATCTGCAGCGCCGAGTCGCGCTGCCGTGATCGCAAATGACCTGACCTCACTATTCACCAATAGCGCCAACTTCGCCAGCACCATCGGACCCGACCTCGGCAGGGCAGTTTTTCTGAACGACTGTTTCAAAGCCCTGCACGCCAGGGCCGTACCGCCTTCGTTATGCTATGCAACAATTGCGCCTTTTCACGGGTTGCAGGCGCGGGCCGCAAGCAGGCTGGCCGTGCGTGACAACGCCGTTCCCCCGGATACTTTCCATGCCCCGTTCCACCAGCGCGGCTTCTCCCGCGCGCTTTCCTGCCTGGCTTCTGATCTGCGGTTCGCTGATGGCGATCGCGCCGTTGTCGATCGACATGTACCTGCCGAGTTTTCCGTCGCTGGCTGGCGATCTCGGCGTGGACATCGGCCAGGTGCAGCTTACCCTCGGCACATTCCTGGTGGGGCTGGCGCTGGGGCAGGCCTTCTATGGGCCGTTCAGCGACCGCTTCGGGCGCAAGCCGCCGCTCTATGTCGGCCTGTGCCTCTACGTGGCCGCCGCGGTGGGCTGCGCGCTGGCACGCAGCGTGGAGTCGCTGATGCTGTGGCGCTTCCTGCAGGCGCTGGGCGGCTGCGCCGGCATGGTGATGGCACGCGCGGTAATCCGCGACCGGCTTGAGGCGCATGAGTCGGCGCGCGCCTTCTCGTCGCTGATGCTGGTGATGGGGGTTGCGCCGATCCTGGCACCGATCGTCGGTGGCGCCATTCTCTCGGTATCGGGCTGGCGCACGATCTTCTGGGTGCTGGCGGCGGCCGGGGTGCTGATCCTGCTGCTGGTCCACCTGCGCATGGAAGAATCGCTGGACCGGCGCCATGCGGCGCCGCTGCGGCTCGGCACCGTGGCGAAAAGCTATGCCGAGCTGCTGCGGGATCGCGAATTCCTCGGCTACTCGCTGTCTGCCGGTTTCGGCTCGGCGGGCATGTTCGCGTATATCTCCGGCTCGCCGTTCGTGCTGATCGAGCTGCACGGCATCGCGCCGTCTCACTACGGTTTTGTGTTCGGCGCCAATGCGCTGGGCCTGATCACGATGTCGCAGCTCAACGCCAGGCTGGTGCGCGGCCGCTCGCTCGATCAGGTGCTCGGGGGCGCGCTGCTGGCGGCCTTTGCGGCGGGCCTGGCGCTGGCTGTTGCCGCGCTTGCAGGCGTGGCGGTGCTGCCGGTGCTGCTGGCGGGCTTCTTCGTCTTTATCGGCGCGCTCGGCTGCGTATCGCCGAATGCGTCGGCACTGTCGCTCGCCCATCAGGGCCATCGCGCCGGCACGGCCTCGGCCCTGATGGGCACGCTGCAGTTTTCACTCGGGACGTTGGGCGGCGCGGCCGTCAGCCTGTGGCGCGACGGCACCGCGCTGCCGCTGGGCGTGGTGATGGCGGCCTGCGGCGCGGGCGCGGTGCTGATGCGCTACTACGGGCGCTCAGGCCCCCGCTGACACCGGCCGCGAGCCGTCGTCAGGCGGCCTGTTGCGAGGCGGCCTGCTGCGCGGCAGCCTGTTGCACCACCACCATCTGCGCCGGCATCGGCGCGGCATAGCCGGCCTGGCCGAAGCTCTCGCGGATGATGCGGTTGGTATCGAAATAGACTTGCCAGTAGTGGTCATTGTGGCAGTGCGGACGCACCGCCAGCACCGGGCCGACCAGCGTGAACTCCAGGATCTCGACATCGACCGGGGGCTCGGCCAGCACGTTGGGGATCTCCGCGATGCGGGTCTTCAGCAGCGTTGCCGCATGGGCGGTGTCGGTGCTGCCGGCAAGCTGCGCTTTCAGTTCCACGCGCCGGTACGGGTTGGCCGTGAAGTTCTGGATGGTATCGCTGAAGATCTTGTTGTTGCCGACCACGGTCTGCACATTGTCCGGTGTGTCGAGCGAGGTTGCGAACAGGCCGATCTCGCGCACCGTGCCGGTCACGCCGCCGATTGTCACGAAGTCTCCCACCTTGAACGGGCGCAGCACCACCAGGAACGCGCCGGCAGCGAAGTTCGCCATCAATCCCGACCAGGCCATGCCGATGGCCACGCCAGCGGCGGCGATCAGTGCGGCAAAGGTCGTGGTCTGGATGCCGAAGTAGCCGAGGATGCCGATCACCAGCACCACGTTCAGCGTCACGGTGACGATCGAGCCGACATAGCGCAGCAGCGTGGGATCGACCTGCTGCTTGCCGAGCGCGTTCTGCACCATGCGCACGACAAAGTGGATCAGCCAGCGGCCGATGACCCAGAAGGCAAGGGCCGCCAGGATCTTGACCCCGAATTCCGTCGCGTAGGTGACAACCAGGGCCTTGAGGTTATCGAAGGTAGTGGCATCCATCGGCGTAGTCCTCTCATGTTGGTGTCCGGCCGGCCGCCGGCACAACATTCCCCGATTCAGCCGGCAGCGATGTGCTAGCCCTGCGCGCTGTTGCGGCGCAATACATGGGCACGGCAATTATTGAGACGCCGTACCGGAAGCGCAAGCAAATTATTGTTAAGACAAGCCGCCTTGCGCAGCTTGTCTATTTAAATCCGGACGGCCCGCACGCCATTACCAGTTGGTTTCCCGTTCCGGCGTTGCCGAAATCCGGTGCAAGGTCAGGTCCGCGCCGTTGAATTCGCCTTCCGCATCCAGCCTGATGCCCACCAGCTTCTTCAGCGCGCCATATACCAGGGTGCCACCGGCCAGCGCCACCACGATGCCGAGCACGGTGCCAATTGCCTGCGCGCCCAGCGACACGCCGCCCAGCCCGCCCAGCGCCCTGGCCCCGAAGATGCCCGCGGCAATGCCGCCCCAGGCGCCGCACAGCCCGTGCAGCGGCCACACGCCGAGCACGTCATCGATATGCCATTTGTTCTGCGCCAGCGTGAACATATAGACAAAGAGCGCGCCGGCCACCGCGCCGGTGATCAGCGCGCCGAGCGGGTGCATCAGGTCCGAGCCCGCGCACACCGCCACCAGCCCGGCCAGCGGGCCGTTGTAGGCAAAGCCCGGGTCGTTGCGTCCGGCCGCCCAGGCTGCCAGCGTGCCGCCGGCCATTGCCATCAGCGAGTTGATCGCCACCAGGCCGCTGACCTTGTCGACTGTCTGCGCGCTCATGACGTTAAAGCCGAACCAGCCCACCGCCAGCACCCAGGCGCCCAGCGCCAGGAACGGGATGTTTGAGGGCGGATGGGCGCTGATGCGGCCGTCCTTCTGGTAGCGCCCGCGCCGCGCGCCCAGCAGCAGCACCGCCGGCAGCGCAATCCAGCCGCCCAGCGCATGCACCACCACCGAGCCGGCAAAGTCATGGAACGGTGCGCCGGCCACGCGCGTGATCCAGTCCTGCACACCAAAGCGCTGGTTCCAGGCGATGCCTTCGAAGAACGGATAGACAAAACCCACCAGCACGAAGGTGGCGACCAGCTGCGGATTGAAGCGTGAACGCTCGGCAATACCGCCCGAGATAATCGCCGGAATAGCCGCGGCAAATGTCGCCAGGAAAAAGAACTTGACCAGTTCGTAACCGTTTTTCTGCGCCAGCGTTTCGGCGCCGGACATGAACTGCACGCCGTAGGCAATGGTGTAGCCGATAAAGAAATAGGCGATCGTCGAAACCGCAAAATCCACCAGAATCTTTACCAGTGCGTTGACCTGGTTCTTCTTGCGCACCGTGCCCAGTTCCAGGAAGGCAAAGCCGGCGTGCATGGCCAGCACCATGATGGCGCCTAGCAGGATAAACAGGGCGTCGGTGCCGGTCTTCCAGTTGTCCATAGTGACCTCATGCTCAAAATGGGAGCGTGGGTATGCAAAAAGCATTCCAGCGATGGCCGCATCCTGGTGCCACGTGCACCTTGTCGGGTAAAACCGCACCGGAATGCCGCGCGCAGGCCGGCGCGGCGCTGCTGGCAGCGTTGTCAGCGGCATCGCCGTGGTGGTGCGAATGCGCCGAAATGGCGCGCGGCGGCGGCGCAGGCTGAACCGTTATGGTGCGGCGCCCCATTTGTGGGAATCTGTCCTATGCTGCTGGTTTGCCCCCGGGCGCGGGCCGGCCCGGTGTTGCCGCGCGGCAGGACAGCCTGGCAAAGTCGGCTTCTGGCAAGCGGGAAAAGCGAGGGAAATTGCCCGCTAACCGGCCTCAATCAAGGATTTGCGGGTTTTTTTGTCGCATTGGTGCCACTGGGGATTGCTCTACGCGCAACGGGCAGATTAGACTGCGCCGATCGATGGCTTTGCCGCGAGGCACGCACATCGGTGACGACGACCAACAAGGGAAATCAGCCATGAATAAAGGTGAACTGGTATCGGCCATCGCCGCGGAAGCAGAACTGAGCAATGCCGCCGCCGAGCGTGCGCTCAACGCAGCGCTGGACAGTATCAAGAAGGCAGTGGCAAAGGGCGATTCGGTGACGCTGGTGGGCTTTGGCAGCTTCAGCTCCGGCAAACGCGCCGCCCGCACCGGCCGCAATCCGCGCACCGGTGAAACCATCAAGATCCCGGCCGCCAAGACGGTCAAGTTCTCTGCCGGACAGGGTTTCAAGGACGCGGTGAATAAGAAGAAGTAAGCAGTTTGCGTCCACAGCGTGAAAAGCGGCCTTGCAGGCCGCTTTTTTGTTGCCCGGCACGACCACGCCTGCCGGCACCGGGCTGCCGCCGGCAACGGCGGGCACGATCCGGGTTAAACTGCCGGCGCCAGTGTTGCGGCAATTGCATTCAGGCAATGCCCTCGCAGGTTCGCCCCCAAAATCCCGCCCCGCAATCCGTACCCGCATCATGAACGACCAGTCCCACCAGCTTTCCATGACCGTGCTGATGACGCCGGACATGGCCAACTTCTCAGGCAACGTCCACGGCGGCACCATCCTCAAGTACCTGGACATGGTTGCCTATGCCTGCGCCAGCCGCTACGCCGGCCGCTACGTGGTGACGCTGTCGGTCGACCAGGTGGTGTTCCGCCAGCCAATCCACGTGGGCGAGCTGGTGACCTTCCTCGCCTCGGTCAACTTCACCGGCCGCAGCTCGATGGAAATCGGCATCAAGGTGGTGACCGAGAACATCCGCAGCAAGCTGGTGCGCCATACCAACAGCTGCTACTTCACCATGGTGGCCGTGGACGACAACGGCACGCCGGCCGAGGTGCCGCCGCTGGAGCCCCGCGACGAGGTGGAGCGCCAGCGCTTTGCCGCCGCTCAGCAGCGCCGCGCGCTGCGCCAGGAAATGGAAAAGCGCCACGACGACATCAAGTCGTCGGTGACCTGAATACCGACCCCGCCATGAAGCGCAACTGCAATCGCATCCGTACGGTCCTGGCCGTCGCCTGTCTGGTGGCCGCCTCGGGCGCCTACGCCGAGGAGATCGGCAGCGTCAGCACCAATTTCCGCATGACCGGCTCAGACAAGGTCGTGATCGAAGCCTATGACGACCCCCAGGTAGACGGCGTGACCTGCTATGTGTCGCGCGCCCGCACGGGTGGCATCAAGGGCCAGCTGGGCATGGCCGAAGACCCGCCGGAGGCATCGATCGCCTGCCGGCAGGTGGGCACGATCGCCTTCAAGGGGCCGATCCGGCAACAGGACAACGTCTTCTCCGAGCGCATGTCGATCCTGTTCAAGGCCCTGCACGTCGTGCGCGCGGTCGACCGCAAGCGCAACACGCTGGTGTACCTGACGTACTCCGACCGCATTGTCAGCGGCAGCCCGCAGAACAGCGTCACCGCCGTGCCGGTGCCGGCGGGCACGGTCATCCCGGTGAAGTAACCCGTGACGTAGCCGGCCCCGGCAACCGGCGGATCAGGGGGCCAGCGCTGCGCTCTCCGCCTGGCAGTCGCGCGACGGGCGCGCGCCGCTGGCGCGTGCCGCCACCACTTCGCGGCGGGCCTGGTCCAGGTCGGCGCGGAAGGTGGGATCGGCATGCAGCCGCGCCACCGTTGCCGCGGCCATCATGCGGCCCTCGTTGACATCGCTTTGCCAGTGCACGTTGCAGACCACGCGGCTCTGGCCGAACGCGCGCCCGCGCGCCAGGATGTCATTGGCGCGTTCAGGCTCGACCTCCGCCAGGATCAGCGCCCAGGCCCAGCCGATGGCGCTGTGGCCGGACGGGTACGAGCCATCCTTTTCCAGCTTGGCGGCGTCGGCCGGCGTGCACATCGGCGTCTTGTTGGCCACAAAGGGGCGGGTGCGCTTGTAGCGGTCCTTGACGCCGTAGGTGGACAGGCCGGCATCGACCAGGCTGCGACGCAGCAGGATGTTCAGGTAGGGCGTGTCTTTCTCGCTGACCGGCACGCCCAGCACGCATGAGAACGCGCTGGCAGCCTGCGGGAACGTCAGCACGGCATCTTCGGTGGCCAGCTGCCAGCGCGGCGAGCCGCGCAGGGTGCCGGCCTGGCGCGCGGCGTCTTCATCCAGCGCCAGGGCGGGCGAGCCCTGCGCCGGCGGCGCGGGCAGCAGCTTCAGGCTGTCCGGGCGCGCATCGGCCGCCAGGTAGCCCGCCGCCACGCCGGGGCGCAGCTCTGGCACCGCGGACAGGTTGGTGCCGCCGGCGGCGCAGCCCGCCACCAGGGCGGCGAGTGCCACCGCGGTCATTGCCCGCCCTGGGGTGGACAAGGAGCGGTCACGCTTTGCTTGTTCCGTCAATTTGTCGTCCTTGTTGTTTTTGTCGAGTCGGGGCTGACCTGCCGCGACTCAGGCGGCAGCGTCGAACAGCTTGCGCAGGTTCGACTTCAGTATCTTGCCATTGGCATTGCGCGGCAGCATCTCGTGGTACATCAGGATACGCACCGGCACCTTGAACGCCGCGAGCCGCGTGCGCACGAAATCCTGCAGCTCGGCCTCGCTCGCCTGCATGCCGGGCTTCAGGCTGACCACCGCGGCCGGTTCTTCGCCCAGCGTCTTGTGCGCGAGCCCGACCACCGCGGCATCCATCACCGCCGGATGCTCGTACAGGGTGCTTTCCACCTCGATGCAGTAGATGTTCTCGCCGCCGCGGATCAGCATGTCCTTCATCCGGTCGACGATATAGACGTAGCCTTCCTCATCCAGCCGCGCAATGTCGCCGGTGCGCAGCCAGCCGTCGGCAAAGGTCTGCGCCGTGGCCTCGGGCTTGTTCCAGTAGCCGCGCACGACATTGGCACCGCGCGCCATCAGCTCGCCGGTCTCGCCGGGCGGCAAGGCGCGGCCGCGCCCGTCCACCACCTTCATCTCGCCGATCGGCAGTGCCGGGCCGCTGCTGTCCGGGCGCATCACGTATTCCTCGGCGCTGTGGCTGGTGAAGGTGGACGACGTTTCCGTCATGCCCCAGCCGATGCCGGGTGCGGCCAGCGGGAATACCTCGCCGATGCGCCGCACCAGTTCGGGCGATGCCGGCGCGCCGCCGTAGTTGACGTTCTCCAGCGAGGACAGGTCGAAGCGCTCGCGCTCCGGATGCTCCAGGATCTGCCATGCGATGGTGGGCACGCCGCCGGCCGCGGTGCAGCGCTCGCGCTCGATCAGTTCCATGCCGCGCAGCGCGTCCCAGCGGTGCATCAGCACGATCTTGCCGCCGGTGGCGATGGCGCCGTTGAGCACCGCCATGCAGCCGGTGACGTGGAAGAACGGCACCGCCAGCAGCATGGCCTTTTGCGGTGCGGCGGGGTCCGGCGCGGGAATCGGCTCGCCCCGGCGCAACAGGTTGCGGATCGGGCTGAAGCTGCCGGCGACCGCCACGTTGGTGGAGTTGCGGTGCGTGCCGAGCGCACCCTTGGGTTTGCCGGTGGTGCCCGAGGTGTAGAAGATGGTGGCGTCGTCGTCCGGATCGATTTCGACCTGCGGCGGCGCCTGGTCTGGCAGCGCGGCCCAGTCAGCCGGGCTGCCGATCAAGCTCTCCAGCGGGGCTACGCGCGGTTCGGCCGCGGTGCCGCCGGCACGTGAGGCATAGACGCGTTCCAGCGCCGGGCAGCCCGGCAGGTGTTCCAGGATGCGGTCGAGCCGTTCGGCATCGACGATCGCCACGCGGCTGCCAGAATCGGCCAGGCCGTACTCCAGCTCGGCCCCGGTCCACCAGGCATTGAGCGGTGTCACGATGGCGCCGGCCAACAGCGCGCCGTAGAAAGCCACCGGCCATTCAGGCAGGTTGCGCATGGCTACGGCCACGCGGTCGCCCTTGCGCACGCCGTCGCGTACCAGTGCATGGGCCAGGGCGATGGCGGCGCGCCGGAAGGCATCGTAGGAGACGCGCTCTTCCTCGTAGACCACGAAGGTGCGGTCGGCAAACGCGCGCGTGTTCAACAACAGCTCGCGCAGCGTGGGCGGTGCGTTCTTCCAGACGGTGGTGGGGATGCCGCGGATCACGCGCGTTTCGGTTTCGAACGGCGCGCCGGGCGCGGTAAGCCGGGCGTGGGCCTCGGCCAGTGACATGACCGGCCAGGTGCCGGCCACTTGCGGATTGCTTGACATGACTGCCTCCCGGAACTGCACTGCAGGTTGAGGGAAATGCAGGAAAGCGGCAGGCGCCGGCCTTCAGGCCGGCGCCCGCAACGCTGGGGCCAGACGCTCAGATGGTCACGCCGCCGTCCACGACCAGCGCCTGGCCCGTCATGAAGGTGCTGGCTGCCGACGCCAGGTAGACCGCCGCGCCGGCGATCTCGACGGGTTCGCCGATGCGGCGCAGCGGGGCGCCCTGGGTGGACTGCTTGTAGCGCTCGGGATCTTCCCACAGCGCGCGCGCAAAGTCGGTCTTGATCAGCCCCGGCGCGATGCAGTTCACGCGCACGTTGTGCGGCCCGAACTCGACGGCGAGGTTGCGCGCCAGCTGGAAGTCGGCGGCCTTGGAGATGTTGTACACGCCGATGGTGGGCGAGCCGCGCAAGCCGCCGATCGACGACACGATGATGATCGAGCCGTCCTTGCGGTCGATCATCTGCGGGGCCACCATCTGGATCAGCCAGTGGTTGGAGATGACATTGTTGTCCAGCACCTTGCGGAACTGGTCGTCCGACACGCCGCTCATGGGCCCGTAGTACGGGTTGGACGCGGCATTGCAGACCAGCACATCGATCTTGCCGAAGGCGCGGTTGGTCTCGTCGACCAGGCGCTGCAGGTCGTCCTTCGAAGAAATATTGGCAGGGACTGCGATCGCGGTGCCTGCGCCGTGGCGGGCGTTGATGGCATCCACCACTTCCTGGCAGGCCTCGATCTTGCGCGAAGAAATGACCACCTTGGCGCCCTGGACGGCCATCTGCTCGGCGATGGCGCGGCCAATCCCGCGCGAGGAGCCGGTGACGATGGCAACCTTGCCCGTCAGATCAAACAATGACATGGAGTCTCCTGTATGGCTGCGCCGGCGTCAGGGGCCGGCTTTGTCCTGGCGACGTGCCCGCAGGCAGCATCGCCAGGACATTATGGTGGCGCCGCTGGCACCAGTCCACAGGCCGGGGTGCCGCGCGCCGGCCATATCAGGATTCTTTCTGCGGGCAATGCGCGCCGTGCATGGCAGGCATGCTGCATAGCGCAATCATGGCGCCTCAGGTGCCGGAGGATGCCGTTGCGGGCGCCAGCAGCGCTGGCAGGGCGTCGGCCAGGCCACGCCGCAGGTCATTGTCCAGCAGCACGCCAAAGCGATCCGACAAGGCCTGCACCACGGCCTCGGGCGAGGCCAGCCGCGTTCGGCGCACGGTGCCGTCCGGTGCGCGCTCGGCCAGGTCGCCGTCGGCCAGCGTCACGCGGGTGCCGCCGTCGGTGCGCGCGGCCATCAGCCGCTGCAGGAACACGCTGTCAGGGTGCGTCGATACATACCAGTTGCGCGGCACGAAATCGATCCACGGCTGCGGCGTCAGGTCAAAGCGGTAGACCTTGATCCAGCCGGCGTCGCCGCGCGCCTCCAGGTCGTAGCTGTGGAACGCGGTGGCGGCGGCGTCCGGTGGCGAAGGCGCCAGACGGTACGGGAAGCTGTCATCGGCCGGCTCGGACAGAGGCATCGCCCGGTATGGCGTGGGGCCGCCGAAGCCGACATCGGCCAGGTAGCTGCGATGCGCCACTTCCACGCGCAGCAGCATGTGCGAGGTCATGGTCGGCACATCGTCGGGAACGCCCCAGCGCACGCGCGCGGCCAGCGGCGTCACGGCGTAGCCGAGCGCGCCCAGCCCGGCCGCCAGCAGTGTATTGAGCTCAAAGCAGTAGCCGCCGCGCCGGCGCGTGACGAGCTTGTCGAAGACCGCATCCAGTTCGATCCGTACCGGCCGGCGCAACAGCGGATCGATGTTCTCGAACGGAATGCTGGCCAGGTGCGCGGCCAGTACGATATCCAGCGCTTCCAGCGTGGGCGAGGGCGGGGCGGCAATGCCGAGGCGCGCCAGCCAGGCGTCCAGTTGGGTTGCGTCCAGGGTCATCATGGTATGCGGGGCTCCGGTGCGATGCATTCAGTTGAGCGCCTCCAGCGCCGGCAGGTCACGCAGTTCGATGCCGCCATACTCCAGCCGCAGCAGCCCGCGCGCTTCCAGTTCGCGCAGCGCGTGGTTCACGGTCTGGCGCGAAAGGCCCAGCATCTGCGCCAGCTGTTCCTGCGGGATGCGCACGCGCTGCGTCGCCTGGGCCTGCGGCAGGTTGCCGTAGCCATGGGCGATCGCGGCCAGGCGCCGGGCGATGCGCGCCGCCGGCGGCAGCAATTGCGCTTCCTCGACATAGTTGAAGGCCTGGCGCGTCTTGGCGGCCAGCAGTTGCCCGAAGGCCTGCCACCATGCCGGCTCCTGCGCCAGGCGCCGCTCCAGGCTGGCGCGCGGCACGTGCCACAGCATGGTGGCGCTGACCGCGCGTGCGTCGTGGGTGCGCGGCAGGCCGTCGAACAGGCAGATCTCGCCGAACCACGTGCCCGGTTCCAGCAGGCCGAGCAACGCCGCCTTGCCCGATTCGCCGCTGGCGTGGATCTGCATGGTGCCGCTGGCGACACAATACAGGCCGTCGAAGCGGTCGCCGCGGGCAAAGAGCGTCTCGCCGGCCACCAGTCGGCGCAGGCTGCCGTCATCGATTAGTGCCTGGCGCAGCGCCGGCGGCAACTGGCTGAACCAGGCGCCGGCACGTACGGCAGCAAGCGCATCGTCGCGCGGCGGCACCGTGCCGGGCAGTGTGCCGGCGAGTTGCGATCGGGGGCGTTGCGGCGGGCTCGCCAGTCCCATGCCGGTCTCCTTTCATATTGGGCTGTGCCGGGTGTCAGCAGGGACACACAAGGGCACGCGGCGACCGTGCGGACTGTCAAAAACCTGACAGACCGCACGGTGCGTGCCCACTACTATAAATCCACATCGCGCCCGCCGCGCAGCAGCAGGCGGCACGCGCACGCCTGCGCACAAGGAGACGCCCCCGTGAAAACCCTGATCGAACACCTGGCCAACTACGCCGCCTACCATCGCGATCCGCGCAACATCTTTACGCACTTCATTGGTATCCCGATGATCGTGCTGGCAGTGACGACGCTGCTGGCGCGCCCGGCGCTGCCGCTGGGCGACGGCTCTGCCTACCTGACGCCGGCGATGCTGCTGTACATCCTGTCGTGCCTGTTCTACCTGCGCCTGTCGCTGGTGTTCGGGGTGGCGATGGCGGCCATCCTGGCGTTCTTCCTCTATGCCGGCGCGTACATTGCGGCGATGCCCACCGCCTGGTGGCTTGCCATCGGCCTTGGCCTGTTCGTGGTGGGATGGGTGATTCAGTTCATCGGCCACTATTACGAGGGGCGCAAGCCGGCGTTCGTCGACGACCTGGTCGGGCTGCTGATCGGCCCGCTGTTCCTGGTGGCGGAAACCGCCTTTGCGCTGGGGCTGGCACGCGACACGCGCGAGGCCATGGCCGCCCGCACGCACTGATCACGGCAACCCCGCCGGCAGCCGCAGCCGCGCCGCCAGCCCGCCCAGCGGGCTCGATGCCAGCGCCAGGCTGCCGTCGTACATCGCGGCGATTTCCGTCACGATCGCCAGGCCCAGACCGCTGCCGGCAGCGGCCTCGTCGAGCCGGCCATAGCGTGCGGTGGCCAGTGCCTGCGCCTCCGGCGGCATGCCTGGGCCATCGTCTTCGACCAGTATTTCGAGCTCGCCATCCGCTTCCTGCAGCGTGACGCGCACGCGCGTGCGAGCCCACTGGCAGGCATTGTCGAGCAGGTTGCCGAGTATTTCGACCAGGTCTTGCCGGTCGCCGGCAAAGTGCCCGGCGCCTTCAACCGTCAGCGCCAGCGCGCGCTCAGCGTGCAGCCGCGCCAGTGCACGCGTCAGCTCCCGTACCGGCGCGCCGGCATCGATGCGCTGGCCGCGCGCCGCCGCGGCGCCCGCCGCGCGTGCGCGCGCCAGGTGGCGGTCGACCTGCCGGCGCATCGCTTCGACCTGCGCCGCCACGGCTTGCGCCGGTGCCCCCGGCAGCGCCGCGGCCTCATTGGCGAGCACTGCCAGCGGCGTCTTGACCGCGTGCGCCAGGTCAGCCGCCTGCCGGCGCGAGCGTTCCAGCGCCTGGGCGTTGCGAGCCAGCAGAGCATTGATCTCGGCCACCAGGGGTTCGACTTCAGTAGGCCAGTCGCCGCCCAGGCGTGCCTCGCGCCGCGCCTGCATCGTGCCCAGCGCGCGCCGCAGCCGCGCCAGCGGCGCCAGGCCAAACTTGACCTGCGCCGCGACCGCCAGCATCAGCCCCAGCCCCAGCGCCGTCAGCGACCACGCCAGCGTCCGGTTGAAGCTGCGGCGCGCGGCGCGCAGCTCGGTCCGGTCCAGCGCCACCGAGATCTCCACCGGGGTATCCGCGGACGGCAGCACCAGTTGCCGGGACACCACCAGCAGCGACTGGTTGCCGGGGCCCGGGCGCACGTCGGCCTGGGCGCCGGCAAGGCGGCGCTCCACCGTCACCGGCATTTCCGTATCCCACAGCGAGCGCGAGCGCAGCAGCGCGCCCGGCGCGCGCGCCTGCCAATAGGTGCCGGAGTAGGGCAGCTCGTAGCGGGGATCGGCAGGGGTACGGGTAAGGACCAGCTTGCCGTCGGCGCTCCAGTCCAGCGCCGCGGCCAGGCCCGCCAACTGGTGGTCGAGCTGGCGCACATAGGTGTTGTTGACGTGGCGCTCGAACAGTGTCGACAGCAGCCAGCCGCTGACGCCCAGCGCCGCCGCCAGCCAGATCGCCGCCACTGCCAGCAGGCGCAGCGCAAGGGACCGGCGCAGGCGGGCGGGCATCTAGGGCTGCAGCTGCGACGGCGGCCGCAGCCGGTAGCCCTGGCCGCGCACGGTCTCGATGACGTCCACGCCAAGCTTGCGGCGCAGCCGCCCCACAAAGACCTCGATGGTGTTGCTGTCGCGGTCGAAGTCCTGGGCATAGATGTGCTCGGTCAGCGCGGTCTTGCTGATGATGGCGCCGGGATGGTGCATCAGGTAGTCCAGCACGCGGAATTCATGCGAGGTCAGCGCCACCGGCGTGCCGTCGACGGTGACCGTGCCTGCGCGCGGATTCATCCGCACCGGGCCGCATTGCAGCTCTGGCGCCGGCATGCCGTGCGCGCGCCGGATCAGCGCGCGGATGCGCGCGAGCAGCTCCTCCATGCGGAATGGCTTGGCCAGGTAGTCGTCGGCGCCGGCGTCGATGCCTTCGACCTTCTCGGTCCAGCTGTCGCGCGCGGTCAGGATCAGCACCGGCACGCTGACCTGCGCGGCGCGCCAGCGGCGCAGCACCGAAAGGCCGTCCAGCCGCGGCAGGCCCAGGTCCAGGATGACGGCGTCGTAGGGCTCCTGCTCGCCCAGGTGGCAGGCGTCCAGGCCGTCCGCGGCCACGTCGACGGCATAGCCGGCGTCGGCCAGGCTGGCACGGACCTGGGCGGCGAGGGCGGCTTCGTCTTCGACCAGCAAGATGCGCATCGGGTCTCCTGTCGGTCAGGGTTTGCGGCGGGCGTCTTCTAGCCCACGCCCCTTGGCTTTGAGCAGGGCGGCCGTGCGTGCATCGTACTCGAGCTTGGCCACCGAACCGCCGGGCAACAGCAGCTTGACCTCGTACTGCCAGATGCCGTCGTCGCGGTCCAGCTCCACCCCGATCACGTCGCCCGCGTACTGGCGCGATACTGTTTCCAGGATGCGCGACAGCGGCAGGATTTCGCCCGACTGCACGGCCGCGCGGGCGCGGTCGGCGTCCTTGTCGGCGTGCGCGGCCGGCATCGCCGCCAGCGCCAGCAGCGCCGCAGCGACCAGCATGCGCGGGCGCAGGAGGGCCGGGAAATTGAACTTCATGGCCCGGAGTTTGCAGCAAATTGCCTGAATGCGGGCTGAACGGAACCCTCAGGCGGCGTTCAGCCGCCGGCACGGACAATGGCCGCCATCACAGCCATCCTGCCAGAGAGCCCGCCCATGCCGCCCGTATCGACACTCGCCCGCCACTTGTCTTCGCCGCGCGCAAGGTGGCTGCGCTGGCTCGCGCTGGCGGCCGGCGCGCCGGTTTCACTGCTGTGCGTGGCGAGCCTGTTCGGCATGCAGGCCGGCCTGCTTGCGTCCTGGCAGGCATGGTGGCATGCCGATGCAAGCCTGGCGATGATCGCGCTCGGCACTCTCTTCGCGGGCTCCGTGCTGGCGCTTTGCACGGGTGACCAGGCAGCAAACGGTAGCGCCGCGGCACGCGCATCGCTGCGCGCGCAGGCACCTGAAGCGGCTGCCGCGAACGCCAAAACGGGGGTACGTAGGCCGTATTCGCGTTTCCACTGAGGCAAAGCCGCGACAAAACCCGGGGTTTTCACGGGGTTTTACGTTTCGCATGCACGAAAACCCCTTGACTTACGGTACTTTCCGCTATGATTCAGTGGGCGTCGAGAAGACGATTGCGCAACGCTGAGAAGCAATGCGAAACACCTGCCGACACCCATCTGTTCAACTTACGAATATCGATATGGCGACCAAAGCGAAACCGACCGCGAAGACTGCAACCAAGCCCGCTGCCAAGAAGGCCGCGGCAACCAAGGCACCTGTGAAGGCTGCCGCCAAGAAGGCCACGCCGGCCAAGAAGGCTGCTCCCGCCGCTGCGCCCGTTGCGCGCCCGCTGAAGGACACCTTCAACAAGTCGAGCCTGGTCGCTCACCTGGTAGCTCAGACCCAACTGGAAGCCAAGGCCGTGAAGACGGTGCTGGCCCACCTGGAAACCACCATCATCGGCGCGCTGAACAAGAAGGGCGCTGGCGAGTTCACGCTGCCCGGCCTGCTGAAGGTCACGGCGCAGCAAGTGCCGGCCAAGAAGAAGCGCTTTGGCAAGGACCCGTTCACCGGTGAAGAGCGTTGGTTCCCGGCCAAGCCGGCCAGCGTCAAGGTCAAGGTCCGTCCGCTGAAGAAGCTGAAGGACGCCGCAGCCTGATCTGCGCCACGTTGTCCTGACAAAAAAGGAGCCGCTTGCCGGCTCCTTTTTTTATTGCGCGAGCGCAATACCTGCCGCGCGTTCCTGCATGTTCAGCCGCCGGCGACAGACCGGAGCGGGAGGAGACACGATGCCAAGTCTGCAATGCCAGATGTGGCGGCTTGCCTTGCGCCTGGTCCGGCGCAAGCGGCGGTTTGCCAGCGCCCAGGCGCTCCATGATGAAATCCGGCGGCGCCGTATCGCCGGGCGCGCCTATCCGTCCCGCCGCCTGCGCGCGCGGCACGCGGTCAGCGAGGAGCGCATCGCCGGGATGGAGGTCTACACTGTGCAGCCCAGGAGCGGGCCTGCGCACGGTAAGGCCCGTCATATCCTCTACCTGCACGGCGGCGGCTATGTTTTCGATATCGTCAGCCAGCACTGGGATTTCGTCGGCAAGCTGGTGGACGCGCTTGGCTGCGCGGTGACGGTGCCGGTCTATCCGCTGGCGCCGGAACATACCCACCGCGACGTGTTCGCGGCCATGGTGCCGCTGTGGCAGGCGCTGCAGCAGCGCTATCCGGGCGCAGACCTGACCGTCATGGGCGATTCCGCTGGCGGCGGCATGGCGCTGGCGCTGGCACAGGTGCTGCGCGACAGCGGCCAAGCGCTGCCGCGGCGCCTGGTATTGATGTCGCCGTTCCTGGATGCCACCGGCGACAATCCCGGCATCGATGCCCTGGAGCCGTTCGACCCGATGCTGTCACGCCCCGGGGGCATTGAATGCGGGCGCGTCTATGCCGGCGCGGATCCGGTCACCCTGCCGCAGGTCAGTCCCATGCGCGGCGTGTTGCGCGGGCTGCCGCCCACCACCTTGTTCATCGGCACCCATGACATCCTGCTGCCCGACTGCAGGAAGTTCCGCCAGATGGCCGACGAGCAAGGCCTGGCGCTTCGGTATCACGAGGGCGAGGGGATGTTCCACGTCTGGATGCTGCTGCCGATGCCGGAAGCGGACGCGGCGTTTGCCGAGATTGAGCGGTCCGTGCTTGCCGACGACGCCCATGGCGCGGAGGGCAGGGACGAGCCGGTGCGCGCTGCCGTTGCCCCGCAGGAGGTGACCAACCCGGGGTGATGCGGCCGCCGGGTGATTCATGCCAGGCTGGCCGCAAGCGGATCCGACTGGAGCAAGTTTAACCTGCGTCAAACTGGAAGCACGGGCGCCCCCCTAGAATCGGTCAGGTCATGGGTGCGGGGGCGCTCCCCATGACAGAGCTTCCGGAGTCTTCCTGAAGCTTCCGCCCGCGGCCGCAATGGCCGCGGGTTTTTTATTTGGCGTCCACCATCCGGACCGCTACTTCAGGCCACCACCTGCTTGGCATAGGTTGCCCGCGCCATCTCGCAGACCTCTACCGACACCTGCACGTCCTGGCCGGAGCCGGAGCCAGCCCGCACCGCTTCAGCGATCACGTCGCAGACGGCCTGCGCCAGTGCCTGGCGCACGGCGGTGTCGCGGCCGTCCAGGATCGACAGGCGCGCGTGGACAAAGGCCCGCTCGACCGCGTCCACGCCCTGGCGGTAAGTCGACAGCGTGATGCAGCGCGACTTGATATCCGCCTCCTGGAACTGTCCGGAAGCCAGCAGGGCGGCATTGGCTTCATCCAGCAACTCTTCCTGCGAGCAGTTCAGGCGGGTGTTTTCGGTGAGTTCGATGACGAGGTGAGGCATGGCGGCGTCCTGACTGTGTGTTCCGGTGAAACCGAGCATGATACGGGATCGCAGGGCGTGCTAATGCAAACGGGGCGCCTTTGGGCGCCCCGTCGGGATGTGCTGCTGGTGCGGGATCAGGCGTGGACAGGCGTGCGCTTGCGTGCCGGTGCCCGCGCGCCGTCGAAGCGGGCCGGATTTTCCCGGGCGAGCTGCTGCAGCTGAGCCAGCTTGGCCTTCAGGCCGGCATCCAGTTTCGGTGCGGGCATCACCGTGGACGGGCAGGCCACGCCCAGGATGCCGAGCGCCTGCTGGAAGTTCTCCAGGGTCAGCCCGGCAGCCGGGTCAACGGTGACGAGGTGCTCGCGCAGGGCTTCGGGCATCGACTCCGGGGCGGCGCAGGAAATGATCACGTAGTGGACCGGCTTGGCACCCTGGGCGAAATAGGCTTCGATTTCCGCGCCATGGCCGCCTGCGGCCGGCGGGGTCATGGCTTCGACCTGCAGGTCCAGCTGCTGCAGGATTGCCGCGGGCGTGCCGCGGCGCCAGGCGTCGGACACCACCACGCGGGCGCCGGCCACGCCGAACAACCTGCGTACGAACCCCAGCGCGACAGGATCAAAGAACCGGACGTCGCGCAGCGTGCCCGAATCCGGAATGCCGCCGAGGCGGGTGCGGGAGCGGTCGGAATACAGGACGCCGGGTACGTCCAGCATGATTAGTCGTTCAGCCATGGTTTCCTGTGCGGGTGCCAGTTCAGTTGGTGTGAACCAAGATTACTCGCCACGGGCAGGCTGACACGTAACCGGTACGGGTTCAGTTGAAACAGATCTGTAACTTTGTCGGGGAAGACGTAAATGCCGGTTACGCCGCCATGACAAATGTTTCGCCCAGACACATCTGGCCGATACAAAGATGACACGCACTAGAAGCGGAAGCGGGCCACATCGTCGGCCAGTGCCGCTGCCTGCTGGTCCAGCCGGGCTGCCTGGCTGGCCAGGTCATCGACCAGCGCCGCGTTCTGCTGGGCGGTGTGACGCAGCTGCGATACGGATTGCCCGGCGGCCTGCACGCTGCCGGCCTGCTCGTCGGCAATCGTGCGCAACGCCTCGGCCAGCACATGGCTGTGCCCGACGGTAGCCGCGATGCGGTCCATCGCCGCCACCACGCTGGCGCTCAGGCGCGCGCCTTGCTCGATCTCATGCGTCGCCGTGCCGACGATGCCGCCGATCTCGCGCGCCGCATCGGCGCTGCGCTGGGCCAGCGCGCGCACTTCTTGCGCGACCACCGCAAAGCCGCGGCCGGCGGGGCCGGCGCGGGCCGCTTCGACGGCGGCATTCAGGGCCAGGATATTGGTCTGGAAGGCGATGCCCTGGATCACGCCGACGATCTCGGCGATATGGCGCGAGTGGCCGTGCAGCGTATCCATCGCGCCGCGCATCTGCTGCACCACGGCAGCGCCGGCATCGGTGGCGGCACGTGCCTGGCTGGCCATCTGGCTCGATTCGGTGGCCTGGGCGTGCGCGTCGGCCACGCGTGCGGCCAGTGCCTGCATGCTGCCGGTGGTGGCATCGAGCGCGCTGGCCTGCTGCTGGGTACGCGCCGACAAGGCCTGGTTGTCTTCGGCGATCTGCTCGCCGGCCGCGGTGATCTCCTGTGCGCTGGCCTGGATACGCGCCAGCACGCCGGCAAGCTGGTCGCGCATGCCGGCCACGTGGTGCAGCATGCTGCTGTGGTCCGACGGGCGCAGGGCGATGGTGGCGGTCAGGTCACCGGCGGCTATGCGGCGCGCGATCTCGGCGGCGTCGCGCGGCTCGCCGCCAAGCTCGGCACGCAGGCCGCGCGCCGCGATCCACGCCAGCGCCGCCGCCGCCAGCAGGCTGGCGCCGAGCAGGGCGGCCATCCATGCCTGCGCGCGCAGCTGGCTGGCCGCCACGCTGGCCACCGTGGCCGCGGCCTTTTGTTCCTGCTGCCGGCGCACGGCTTCCACCTGCCGGCTGAGGGATTGCAGCTGTTCGGTGACGAAGTGGCCGTCGACCGAGACCGCGCTGTCGAATTGCAGCGAGTCCAGCGGCTGCTTGCGCAGCAGCGCCACGTAGGCGTGCACCAGCTCGCCGGCGCGCTGGCGTTCGCGCAGCAGCGGCGCGGCCTGTGCCGCGGCGGCCTGGCGTACGCCGGCCAGCGCAGCATCGAGCTGCGACAGGCCGCGCGCGATGTCGGCGGCGGCATCGTCGCGCTCGGTGCTGCTGGTGGCCATGGTCAGCGCCAGCTGGGCACGGCCAAGGGTAACCAGCGCCGACTGCGCACGCTCGGCCGAGATGGCGCCGTGCATGTCGTGCTGGTACAGGGTATCGGTGCGCGCCTTGATCGAGACCAGGTTGGCGATGCCGGTCAACCCGACGGCGGCGCCGAACAGGTACACCAGGGCAAAGGCGGCACACATGCGCGCCACCAGCGGCAGGCGGCCCAGTCGTGCGGAAAGCCGCGCGAACAGCCGCGCGGGGGCAGCTGCCCGGCTGCGGCCGGGCAGGCGTGTCTTGATGACTTGCAACACGGAGAAGACTCCAAACGGGCGCGCTGGCTCCAGAAGGATGCACGGCCCGGGCTTGACCCGAATTGCCGCGCGCGCTGTCCTCTGTCCGGGACGGTCGCAGGCGGCGCACGGATGGTCGGTCATCAACGTGACGCCTGCGTGACATGGAATGAGGATCTTTGTCATCACGCTGTCATCTCCATGTCATGCAATGGCGCTCGCCCATCTTGCTCCACCCCCGGATTTCCTCCATGACAGGCCTGCCTGCCGCCACGCCTTCGCACGACCGCGCACCTGTCGCATCTTCTGGCACCCCCGTCGCGGCGGCACTGGCGCGTGCACGGCTGCCGCCGCTGCACGCGATATTCCAGCCGATCGTGCAGGCCGACAATGCCGAAATCCTTGGCTACGAGGCGCTGATCCGGGGCCCGGCGGGCTCGCCCTGGGCGAACCCCGACGCGTTGTTCCGGCTGGCGCAGGGCGTTGCCGCGACCATGGCGCTGGAGATCCACGCGGCGCGCACCGCGCTGGCCGCCTGGCGCAGCCTGGACCTGCCCGGCAAGCTCTTCCTCAATTTCAGCCCCATGACATTGCGGCACCTGCTGGCCGAGCGCGGGCGGTTGATGGCGGCGCTGCTGGAAGCGGGCATTGCGCCATCGCGCCTGGTGATCGAAGTCACCGAACAGACCCCGATCGGCGATGCGGCCAGCTTTGCCCAGGCGATGGCGGTGCTGCGCGAGCTCGGCATGCAATACGCGCTGGATGATTTCGGCACCGGGCATGCCAACCTCGATCTGCTGGCGCACTTGTCGCCGCAATTCGTCAAGATCGACAAATCGCTGGTGCGTGGCATTGCTTCCTGTTCGCGCCGGCTGGAGATCCTGCGCGCGCTGCTGCGCATGATGAGCGCCTTTGGCGGGCGCGTGATCGCCGAAGGCATCGAAGACGAAGACGAGCTCGCGGTAATCCGCGACCTGGGCGTGACCGGCGCCCAGGGCTACTACGTGGGCCGGCCCGTGGCGCGGCCGGCCGCGCAGGCGCCGCTGCACGTGCACCAGGCGCTGGCGTCGCGCCATATCGCCGTGTTTCCGCAAATGGTGCGCTCAGGCTGGTCGGGCATTACCGCCGGGCGCCTGCTGCGGCCAGCGCCGACCGTATCCCCTGCCACCAGCAACGATGCGGTGCTGCGTGTCTTCCAGGACCAGCCCGACCTGCAGGCCGTGGCCGTCGTCAATGACGAAGGCCGGCCGCTGGCGATCATCAGCCGCCAGGCCTTTGTCGACCGCTACGCGGCGCCGTTCCATCGCGAGCTGTATGGCAAGAAGGCCTGCATCGCCATGGCCAACCGCGAGCCGGCCTGCTTTGACCATCGCGCCAGCCTGGAGGAGATGGCGCAGATCCTGTCCGGCGAGAACACGCGTTCGCTTGCCGATGGTTTCGTGATCACCGAACAGGGCTGCTATATCGGCCTGGGCACCGGCGCCGACCTGATCCGGGCCATCACCGAAGTGCGCATGGAGGCGGCGCGCTACGCCAATCCTCTGACCTTCCTGCCCGGCAATATTCCGCTGAACCAGCATATCGAACGACTGATCGAAGCCGCCAGCGAGTTCCGCGCCTGCTATGTCGACCTGAACCATTTCAAGCCTTTCAACGACAAGTATGGCTACTGGAAGGGCGATGAGATGCTCAAGGGCGCGGCCGCCATCCTGGCCGAGGCCTGTGATCCCGCACGCGATTTTCTCGGCCATGTGGGCGGCGACGATTTCCTGGTGCTGTACCAGAGCAACGACTGGGCCGCGCGCCTGCAAGCGGCAATCCGGCGCTTCAACGATGCGGCGCGCGCCATGTATTCGCCCGCCGATCGCAGCGCCGGCGGCATGCATGGCGAAGACCGGCACGGGCGGCCGGTCTTCTTTGCGCCAGTGTCGATGGCGGTTGGCGTGGTGTGTGTGAGCGGCGAGGGCGTGGCGGGCCTGCAGCGGCTGGGCAGCCAGCATATCGGTGCCGCGGCGGCGGCGGCCAAGCGCGAGGCCAAGCGCTCGGCAACCGGCATGGCGGTGCTGGATTTCCTGTCGCTGGCCGCGACGCTGTCGGTCTAGCGGTCCGGCTGCCTGCGCCTGGTGACCCGGCGGCCCGCTGCGGGCAGCCTGGGCGCGTCGCCCCCTTCCAGTACGTCGAGCCGGTAGCCGTGCGCGTAGACGACGGTGATGACGATGCCGTTGGCGATGCCGATGCACAGGGTCTTGCGCAGGCGCGAGATCAGTCCCGCCAGTGCCCGCGACAGCGGCGCCAGTTCATGCCGCCACACCGCCTGCTGGATGCGGTCGCTGGACAGGACCCGGCCGACATTGGAGAACAACAGCATGGCCAGGTCGAATTCCTTCGGCGTCATTTCGATGCGCTCGTCGCGCAGCGTGGCAAAGCGGCCCACGCTGTTGAGCTGGTAGGGGCCGACGCGCACCACCAGGCCCTGGCGCAGGCGCTCGCCGGTCACCCGGCGGCGCAGCGCCGTGATGCGTGCCATCAGCACGCGCGCATTGAGCGGACGGCATACGTAGTCATCAGCGCCGGCTTCGAGTGCATCGACAAGGCCGTCTTCACTGCTGTCGGCCGCAAGCATGATGATGGGCACATCGCGTGAGCGCGCACAGCGCACGGCACGGATAACGTCGACGGCTGGAAGGTCCGGCAACTCGTCATCGATCAGCAGCAGGTCGAACGGAACCTGGCTGACACCGTGGATCAGGTCCCGGCCCGATTCAAACACGTTGCAACGATAACCGGAACGTGCCAGCAGTTCCGGCACCGGCCGGAGTTGGGGCGACTTGCCCATGAGCAGCGCAATATTCATCGATGGCGAAATACGAGAGCTTGGCAGGGACGGCCGGACCGCGATGGAACGAAGGCAGGCGCGCACGCACGCAGCACTACCGCTCGCAAGCAGCAAGCGTACAAAAAGTGCGGTCAACAGGACAATCAGACATTTCTGAAATTTCTGCTGTTTTTTTGATGGCGCTCGCGTTGTTGGCGTGACGGAGCGCATGTCGACGGGGCCGATGGCGATATGGAAAGTTGTCCACAGTTCCTGTGGACAAGCCAGGTAACAGCGGCCGGACTACGGCCTGGCACCGTGATGCTGTCGGCGTGCCAAAAAAGAAGGCAGCCGAGTTGAAGTTATGGGCGCCGTGCTGTCAACATCCGGGCGGGGTGTGCCAAAATAGCGCGCATCCCGTTCCGGTCCGGGGACTCAAGCCCACCGATGCTGCAGAGCCCGAGTGTCATCGCCATCATCGTCCTGTGCTTTCACGTCGTCGGCGTGGTGGCCGCCCTGCATGCCGTCATGACGGTGCGCACCGCGCCCGGCGCGATCGCGTGGGCGGGGTCGCTGCTGATGATGCCGTACTTCACGCTGGTGCCTTACCTGGTCTTCGGGCGCAGCACCTTCGCCGGCTACGTCGATGCGCGGCGCTTCAATGACGACCACCTGCGCGAGCTGCGCCACGGCATGACCCCGCGCGAGCGCGAGGCGCGCAGCGCCTGCGTGGTCCATGCGCCGGCGCAGGCCTGCATGCGTGCGCTGCCCCGGCTGACCGGCATGCCGTGCCTGGCCAACAATGACGTGCGCTTGCTGGTCAATGGCGAGCAGACCTTCGAGGCGATCTTTGCCGCGATCGCGCGGGCCAGCCAGGTGCTGATCGTGCAGTTCTTCATCGTGCATGACGACGCGCTGGGCCAGCGCCTGCAGGCGCTGCTGTGTGAGCGTGCACGGGCCGGCGTCAAGGTGTACTTCCTGTTCGATCGCATCGGCTGCCACGCGCTGCCGCGCCGCTACGTGCGTACGCTGACCGAGGCCGGTGTCGATGCGCGGGCGTTCTCCACGCACCGCGGCTTTGTCAATCGGTTCCAGCTCAATTTTCGCAACCATCGCAAGCTGGTGATCGTCGACGGCAGCGAGGCTTTTGTCGGTGGCCACAACGTCGGCGTTGAATACCTGGGCGAACGCCCGCCGCTGGCGCCGTGGCGCGACACCCATATCGCGCTGCGCGGCAGCGCCGTGCTGGACCTGCAGATGGCCTTTGCCGAAGACTGGTTCTGGGCCGCGCGCGAGGTGCCGCACCTGCTGATGCCGCCGCCTGAGGTGGGCGGGCGCATGACCTGCCAGGTGGTGCCGTCAGGCCCTGCCGACGCGCAGGAAACCTGTTCGCTGTTCTTTGTCGAGGCCATCCAGTCGGCGCGCCACCGGCTGTGGATCACGTCGCCGTATTTTGTGCCGGACGAGGCGGTGTTTGCGGTGCTGCGGCTGGCCGTGCTGCGCGGCGTGGATGTGCGCATCCTGATTCCGGCGCGGCCCGATCACCTGGTGGTCTATGCCGCCTCCACCATCTATGCGTATCAGGCCGTGTCCGCCGGCATCAAGCTGTATCGCTACCAGCCGGGCTTCCTGCACCAGAAGGTCATCCTGGTCGACGACGAAGCCGCGGCTGTCGGCACGGCCAACCTGGACAACCGCTCGTTCCGGCTCAACTTCGAGCTGATGGTGATGACCGCCGACAAGGGCTTTGCCGCGAGCGTGGCCACCATGCTCGAAGCCGACTTCGCCCAGGCCCGGCGCATCGGCGTAGACGAGTTCCTTGACGCGCCGGCGCCGCTGCGCGTGGCGATGCACGTCGCCAAGCTGTTCGCGCCAATCCTCTGAAGCCCGCATTCCGGTCCGCCGATTCCTGCAATCCTCGTTGCGACAGACTTGTTTTCGCTTGATTGTGTACACTGTTCACTATAAGCGTATGCACATCATGAACCGTTATCCATATTCAAGAGGGTCCGCATGACCCGGGCTGTCCCCGCGCCCCCGGCGCGCGCCACCTACCGCCACGGAGACCTGCGCCGCGCGCTGCTGGACGCCGGCATCGACCTGGCGCGCGAGGGTGGCCCCGACGCCATCGTGCTGCGCGAGGCCACGCGCCGTGCCGGCGTAGTGCCCAATGCCGCGTATCGGCACTTTGCCAGCCGGCAGGACCTGCTGCAGGCGGTGCGGGCCTCGGCCTTGTCGTCGCTTGCCATTGCCATGGAGGGTGAAATCGGCGGGCTGCGGCCGGGCCGCGGGGCCGCCGCGCATGCGCGTGCCTGCCTTCGTGCGGTCGGCACCGGCTACCTGCGCTTTGCGCTGGCCGAGACCGGACTGTTCCGCACCGCGTTTTCGGTGCCGGATGAAGTGGAAGACGATGCGGACCCGGCCAAGGCGGGCAACAGCGGCCTCAATCCGTTCCAGCTGCTGGGCGCGGCGCTCGACAAGCTGGTGGAAGCCGGCGTGCTGCCGCCCGAGCGCCGGCCGGGCGCGGAGTACCTGGCGTGGTCGGCCGTGCATGGCCTCGCCATCCTGCTGATCGACGGCCCGCTGCGCAGCCGCGCCAGGGAGCAGGCAGAGATCCTCGGGCAGCGCTTGCTCGACATGGTCGAGAAGGGCCTGTAGCGCCTGCAGCAGGATCGCGGCGAAAAAAATGCCACGATGGCGGGGACCATCGTGGCAGTGTAAGGAACCAGGAAGGGGGTCAACCTGGCTCAGTCGGGGCACCCGCGGGCCGGGTGCAAGAGGACTGTATTCTGTTGTTTCTCATCTGAATATCGGACATTTCTTAAATATGGCGTTGAATTGTCCCGATATGCGCACGTCGATGCGGCGCGTCATCAAGACGCGGCTGCATTTCGAGGAATTGTGAGGCTTGCGGCGCGGTCTAACTTGCTGTCAGACAGCCGAACACCGGCGCCACTGCGAGGAGCAGATCATGCGATATGGATTGGGGGTGGCGCTCTGCGTGGCAGTGCTGGCTGGCTGCGTCGCCTATCCCTATGCAGGCGACCCTTACTACCCCGCTTATCCGGCCTATCCGGTGTCGTCTGCCTACTACGATGGCTACCCGGTTGCGCCGTACTACCCGTACTACGGGGCCTGGCCCGGCTACGGTGGCTTCTACGGCAGCTTTACCTATATCCATGGCGGCGGTTACGGCGGGCATCACTGGCATGGCGGTGGTGGCCACGGGCATGGCGGCTGGCATGGGGGCGGACGCGGTGGCGGCCACGGTGGCAGGGGCCGATGACCATGCGTCGCCGTGATGGCAAGGCGGCCCGCATGGGATTACCATCCGCTCATGGACGCCAACGGAGCCCCATCGCCATGACCAAGCCCGCAACGCAGAAGCACCAGACGCCGTCCTCCAGTGAACAACAGCGGAAGGATGAACTGATCGAGCGCGAACTGGACGAGGCGCTGAAAGAGACGTTCCCGGCGAGCGACCCCGTGGCTGTCGATACCCATGCGCCGCGCAAACCCGGGCCGGAACCGAAACCGGCGAAGTAGGCGGGCAGGCTATACCGTAGGGCGCGCAACGCGCCCGCGCAATCCGCCGTGCTATGGCAACTGGCGCAGCTGCCCGATCACCGACATCAGCCGTCCGTGCGCCACGATGACGCCGGACTCGTCCTGCAGGGCTTCCTGGTAACGCTTGCGGAAGGCCGGGTCAGAACCGTCGCTGAACAGCCTTTCCGCGGCGCGTCCGACTGCTCGGCAGGTTTCGTCGTGGTGTTCCTTGGCCTCCAGCTCTTCGTCGATCTCGATGATCAGGCGCGACAGCGGGTCGAGCCAGCGGAAGTAGTTGTCTTCAGTCACCAGTTGCACAAACAGGCCAGCCGGAATCGGGCCGTTCAGGCGCTCATACTGGGTCCTGTCATAGCCGATGACTTCCTTGTGAACCTGCAGCAAGGCAGCCCGCAGGGCTTTCAGCCCCGAGCGCCGGGTTTCCTGGGTGGCGAGGAATTGTTCGTTGGGCATCCCCATCTTCTCCGCGTTTCTGCTTGTTCCGGTCCAGGCAGGTGGTGCGTAATGGCATCCCATGGGCCGCCGCTGCACATCGTGCCAGTGGCGATTGCCTGCCGGATTCTCCGGGCGCGGCCGGCCATGCCTGGCACTGTGCGGCGCGCTGCCAGTATAGGCACCCCCCGCAGCCCGAGCCAGCGCTGCCAGCTAGCGAAATACCCGTATTTGCGCCGGCTGCGCGGCATGATTGGCGCCAGTTGCAAGCCGCCGTCAGTCGCCTTCGGCGGATTGCGGCGCTTGCGCCAGCAGGTCGGCCGCACGTGAGCGCCGCGCGTCCGCTGCGCGGAAATACCGCACTACCGTCGACACGCTCGCGTGGCCGGTCATGGCCATGGTCTCGGCCAGCGGCACCTGTTGCGCAGCAGCCTCCGTGACAAAGCCCGAGCGCAGTGAATGCGCCGAGTAGTCGCCCTCCAGTCCCGCCAGGGCGCAGCGCATCTTGACGATGCGGCTGACCGCCGCATCGGACAAGGCTTCTGCCACATGCCCGCCGCGGCGGATGCGGCGAAACAGCGGCCCGCTGCTGATGCCGGCGGCCGCAAGCCATGCCTCCAGCGCCTGGCCGGCGGCACCGGTGACGGGCTTGGCGGTATCGGCGCGCTCGTTGCCTGACTGGTTGGTCTTGGACCAGCCCAGTGCATAGACGAAATCACCAGGGCCAAGCCGGGTGAGGTGCTCAAGGGTCGCGCGCGCGACTTCAGAGCGGCGGCGCCCGCCACTGGCCCACGCAAACAGCAGCAGCGCACGGTCGCGCAGGCCGCGCAGCGAGTCATCGCAGGTATCGAGCAGGCGCAACAGCGGATCGCGGGTCAGCGCCGCCTTGCGCGCCTGCCGCTGCCCGCGGCGTGCATAGGCACGCCGGATGCCGGCCATCAGTTCGCGCACCGCAGCTTCGGCACAGGGGTTGGGCAGGGCCTGCAGGCGGTGGGCCTTGGCCAGTACTGCCAGCCGGTGGGTCAGCGTGGACAGCGCGGGCGGGCCGGGTCGTGCCTTGTATCCGTCAGCGACCAGCGCCTGGTCGATGGCCGTAGGCATCTCGCAGACGAGGCCTTGCGGCGTCTGGCGCGTGGCGTGGTCGACGATGAACTGGATGACGACGGCAGGCGCGAGCGGGAGCCGCACAGGTTGCCGGTAGCGCAGGGCATACCAGGCAGACCAGTAGCGCAATGCGGACCGGTAGCTCGCCACCGTGTTTTGGGATTCGCCTTCGCGGCGCAGGGCATTGGCCGCTTGCTCGGCAAGAGGATCCAGTTCGGACGGGCGAAGCGGCGCCGGTAGTTCGACATCGGATGCGATCGGTGGAAAGTAGGCCTCGTGGGCTTCTCGGATTTTTATCATAATAAATATGATGTATGCTGTAATATATCATACGGAAAAGACAAATAACAGCCGATAAGTCTCCATTATCGAACCTTATTTCTCTACCTCACAGACTTTTGCAGGATCCCATCATGGAAACCCTCCGCAGCCGTGGCATTACCCGAGACGACGTCTGGCAGGCCGCCGACAGCCTGCTCAAAGCCGGCCAGCGGCCCACCATCGAACGCATCCGCCTGCACCTGGGGCGGGGCTCGCCCAATACGGTCAGCCCGCACCTGGATGCCTGGTTTGCGGCGCTGGGTGGACGTATCCAGGATCCACAGGGCTTTGCGCCCGCACCCGGGTGCCCGGAGCCAGTCACGGAGGCAGCGCGCTACCTGTGGGAAGCGGCACTTCAGGTAGCCAAGGCTTCGGCCGAGGCCGCGCTGGTGCAGCGTGAGGCGGCGCTGGCCGAGGCCCGGGCGGCACTGGAGCAGGAGCGCGAGGCGCTGGCGCAGGAACGCCAGATCATGCAGGCCCGACTGGAAGGGGCCGAGACGGCCATGGCGGAACTGACACGGGCCCGAGACGACGCCACGGAGCGCGCCATGCGCGCTGAAACAGCGGTCTCCGCCTTGCAGCAACAGGTGGAGACCATGCGCGCAGAATCGGCCGCAGCGCTGTCGGCACACAACGCCATGCAGCAGGATTTCGCCGCGCAGCGGGCGGCGTGGGACCAGGACCAGGAGCGGGAAACCGTGACCCAGCGCGCCGCCGCCAATGAACGCCGCATGGCGCTGGAGCTGGACGCCGCGCGCGTGGCGTCCAGGGAAGCCCAGAAGCTGCTGGAAGCCGAGCGCAAGGCGGCCGTTGAGCGGCTGACGCGTGCCGCCGAGGCCGCGTCGCGCCAGGGCAGCGAGATGACCCGCCTTGGCCAGGCGCTCGCCGTGCTGGAAGAACGGGTGCGGCAGCGGGAAAGCCTGCTGGCCGAGTATCGCGACCAGGCGGATGCCGCAACCACGGCCGCCGCCGGCCCCGCCAGTCCGGCAGTCCGCCGCACACGGCCGGCCCGCGCTGCACTGGCCGCCGGCAAGGGCAGTCGGCGGTACACGCGGGGCTTATAGTGCGCCAGGCAGGGCAACCACCAACGGATGCATGGCGGGTGTGCAGGCGGCTTTTGTCAATTGAGCTATACTGAATGCTCATTTGATGAGGTCTGCCATGCCGCTCACGCTCACTCCCGAAGGCCGCTATCCGCTGGCTCATGAACGCCCGGCACCGCCCGAGCTGAGCGTCAACAACTATGTCGCCGTCTATGAGGCCAGCCTGTCGACGCAAGGTGCCATGTCGGTGATCCGCGCGATTCGTGAAGGCGTGCCGGCTTCAGACCTGACCCGCCTGGCCGAATCCATGGGCACGACCAAGGAGCAGCTGATCAAGACACTGGATTTGCCGCGCGCCACCGTGGACCGCAAGGCACGGGCGCACCAGAACCTGTCGAGCGAGCAGAGCGAGCGTGTGCTGGGCATGGCGCGGCTGGTCGGGCAGGTCCAGGCGCTGGTGGAAAGCTCGGGCGATCCGCGTGGGTTCAGCGCGGCACAGTGGGTGGCGCAGTGGCTGGAGCAGCCGTCGCCGGCGCTGGGCGGGCGCCGCCCCGCTGAGCTGATGGATACGCTCGCCGGCCAGCGCATCGTTTCCGACCTGGTGGCCAGGATGCAGAGCGGGGCGTACGCGTGAGGCCAGCCTGGCGGATCGCGACCGACACCCCAGACTACACCGCGGACGATGCCAGCGGCGCCGGCGCCAAGGCCACCGGCGGGCGCTGGAACCGGCAGGGCACGTCCTTGATCTATGCGGCGTCCAGCATTGCGCTGGCTTGCCTGGAAACGCTGGTCCACCTGGGCGCGGGCGGGCTGCCGCTGAACCGCTACCTGGTCCGGATCGACATCCCCGACGAGCTATGGGCGGCCGCGCAGCAACTGAGCGCGGACACCGCCCCCGTTGGCTGGGATGCCATTCCCGCCGGCAAGACCAGCCTCGACACCGGCGAAGCCTGGACCGCCGCGGGCACCAGTGCCTTGCTGCTGGTGCCTTCCATTGTCATTCCCGAAGAACACAACGTGCTGGTCAACCCGACACACCCCGACGCCGCGCGGCTGGCCTACGTCAAGCTGCGCCGCTGGCAGTACGACGCGCGCCTGGTCTGAGGCTCAGGCCGTGGCGCCGGCGCGCAGCATATGCTTCTGGATCTTGCCGCTGGTGGTCTTGGGCAATGCGTCCAGGAAGTGATAGCGGCGCGGGCGCTTGTAGGCTGCCAGCCGGTCGCCCTGCAGCAGGAAGGCGTCAAGCTGCGCCGCGCTGACCGGTGCGTCGCCGCGCGTCACCACATAGGCGCCGACCACCTGGCCCCAGGTCGGATCGGGTTCGCCCAGCACGGCGACCTCCAGCACGGCCGGATGCTCGATCAGCGCGTCTTCCACCTCGCGCGGATAGACGTTCTCCGCGCCGGAATTGATCATGTAGTCGATGCGGTCGCGGATCCACAGGTAGCCGTCCGCATCCAGGCTGCCGAGGTCGCCGGTGTGGTACCAGCCGTGCGCCTGCGCGCGCGCATTGGCATCCGGGCGGTTCAGGTAGCCCTGCATCATGCAGGGGCCACGCACCAGCACTTCGCCGACTTCGCCCGGCGCGCACGGCTGCAAGGGGTCGGTCGGCTCGCCGTCGTCGCGCAGCCTGGCCACCACCAGTTCATGGCCGAGCGCGGGCAGGCCTGCCGAGCCGGCGTGGCTCAGTTGCTCATGCGGGTAAAGCACCGACATGCACGGGCCCATTTCCGTGGTGCCGTACACCTGCACCAGCCCGGCGCCGATCTTGCGGTCCCATTCGCGGATCAGGTGCGGCGCCATCGACGCGCCGCCGTATTCCACCAGCCGCAGCGAAGACACGTCGCGCGCGTCGGCATCCGGATGGTTCAGCAGCATGCCCACCATGGTCGGCGCGGCAAAGAAATGCGTGACGCGCTCGCTTTCCACCAGTTGCCAGGCCTCGCCCGCGTCGAAGCGGCGCTGCAGCACCTGCGTCGCGCCGACCTGCAGGCGGGGCAGGAAGCTGGTGTGCAGCTCGGCAGTATGGTTCAGCGGCGCGACCGACAGGCCCACGTCCTCGCGCGACAGCGTCATGGCCTGGTGCATCATCGCGTTGTGCTGCAGCTTGCTGCGATGGGTGTGCACCACGCCCTTGGGGCGGCCGGTGGTGCCGCTGGTGTACATCAGGATGCAGGGGTCGTCTTCATGGACCGTCACCGCGGGCGGCGTGGCCGGCTGGCCCGCAGCCAGCGTGTGGAGCCGATGTGTGGCAAAGGCGGGCGCGGCATCGGGGTCGGCATAGATGCGCAGCGCGGTGCCGGGGGCCAGTTCGGCCGCCTTCTCCACCACGCCCGCGCCTTCCTCTTCGAACAGCACTGCCTTGGCGCCGCCATCGTTCAGGATGTAGGCCAGTTCCTGCGCAGCCAGGCGGTAGTTGACCGGGTTGTAGACCGCGCCGATGCGCGCAGTGGCCAGCAGCGTGAAGACGAAGGCCGGGGTGTTGTAGAGGAAGGCCGCGACCACGTCGCCCTTGCCGATCCCCAGCGACTGCAGCGCGTGCGCGTGGCGGTTGACCTCGGCATCGAGCTCCGCATACGTCCACGCGCGTCGACCGGCACCGATGCCGCTGACCAGCGCGGTCTTGCGCGGCAGGTAGCGCGCGGGCCAGGAGAGGGTGTCGCCAAGGGTGGTGCCGCGGGTCAAGGTTGTGCTCCGGTCGTGGTCCGCCGCCGGCGAGCCGGCAGGTGGTTGTTGTCTTGTAAGCCGGACAATATAGAGCGGCGGGTGGGGCACATGGAAATAACGTTTTGCTCTTTCCTTATGCCGGAGCGGCCGTCACGCGATAACGCCCTTGCGGGATACTGTATATTCATACAGTTATCGCACGCGCCCCGTTCCTGTGTCCGCCGTCCCGCCACCCATTCCAGCCCCGCCTGCCACGTCAGCCGCTCCGGCCTACGTGGTGGCCGTGCGCGCGCTGTGCGAGTTCACCGCCAAGGCGGGTGACCTGGACCTGCGCTTCGTGCCGACGCCATCGGCGCAGGAGGGCATGGCCGGGCATGCCGTAGTGACCAGCCGGCGCGCGGAGGGCTACCAGGCCGAGGTGGCGCTTGCCGCCGATTTCGGCCCCTTGCATGTGCGCGGCCGCGCCGATGGCTACGATCCCGCCGCCAACCGGCTGGAAGAAATCAAGACCGTGCGCGGCGATGCCGCCGTGCCGGACAACCACCGCCACCTGCACTGGGCGCAGGCCAAGGTCTACGGCTGCCTGTTATGCCGCAAGCTGGGGCTGCCCGGGCTGGAGATCGCGGTAGTCTATTTCGACATCATCAGCCAGCGCGAGCACCCGGTCGCGGAGCACTTCACTGCGCAGGCGCTGGAAGCCTTCTTCGTGCAGACCTGCGAGCAGTTCCTGCACTGGGCGCAGGCAGAACTGGCTCACCGGCAGGCGCGCGATGGCGCGCTGGCGCAGCTGGCCTTTCCGCACCAGGGCTTCCGTCCGGGCCAGCGCGAACTGGCGCAGGCGGTCTACAACGCCAACCGCGCGGGCCGCCACCTGCTGGCGCAGGCGCCCACGGGCATCGGCAAGTCGGTCGGCACGCTGTTCCCGGTACTCAAGGCCATGCCGGGACAGGGCATCGACAAGGTGTACTTCCTGTCGGCCCGCTCCACCGGGCGCGGCGTGGCGCTGCACGCCGCCAATGCGCTGCGCGGCCACGGCGCGCAGCCGCTGCATGTGCTGGAGCTGGTGGCCCGCGACAAGGCTTGCGAGCACCCGGAGCTGGCCTGCCACGGCGAGTCCTGCCCGCTGGCGCGCGGCTTCTATGACCGCCTGCCGGCAGCACGCGAAGCCGCGCGCGGCGTGCCGGTGCGCGACCGCGCCGCGGTGCGCACGCTGGCGCTGGCACACGGGATCTGCCCTTACTATCTGTCGCAGGAGCTGGTCCGCTGGAGCGACGTGGTGGTGGCCGACTACAACTACTACTTCGACCGCAGCGCGTTACTGTACGCGCTGACCGCGGCCAATGGCTGGCGCGCCAGCGTGCTGGTGGACGAGGCCCACAACCTGGTCGAGCGCGGCCGCGCCATGTACACCGCGGAACTCGACCCCCAATCGCTGCGCGAGGTGCGCCGCAGCGCGCCGGCCGTCGTGCGCAAGCCATTGACGCGGCTGGCCCGGCAATGGAGCACGCTGGCGCGCCAGAGTGACGACGCCTATGAAGTCCTGCCCGAAGTGCCCGCGGCCTTGCGCCGCGCGCTGGACGAATGCTGCGTGGCGGCACTGACGCATATGACCGAGCATCCAGGCGCGCAGGATCCGGCGCTGCAGCGCTTCAATTTCGATGCGCTGCATTTTGGCCGCCTGGCCGAGCAGCTCGACGCGCATTCGCTGTTCGATATCCAGCGCGTGCCGCGCAGCGGCCGCGGCCACCATGCGCGGCTGTGCCTGCGCAATGTCATCCCGGCCCCGTTCCTGCGCCCGCGCTTTGCCGCCGCGCATTCGGTCACGCTGTTCTCCGCGACGCTCGATCCTGCCGCCTATTACCTCGATACGCTGGGTTTGCCTGCCGATTGCGCGCGGGTGCAAGTGCCATCGCCGTTCCGCGCCGAGCAACTGTCGGTGCGGATTGCAGCGCGCATCTCCACCCGCTATGCGCGGCGCGAACAATCGCTGCCGGCCATCGTCGCGCTGATGGCCGGCCAGTTCCGCGCGCGGCGCGGCAACTACCTGGCTTTCTTCAGCAGCCACGAGTACCTGCAGCAAGCCGTGGCCCGCTTTGCCCAGTCTCACCCCGACATTCCGCATTGGGTGCAGTCGCGCGGCATGGACGAAGCCGCGCAGGCGGCGTTCCTGGGCACGTTTGCGGAAGGCGGCGAGGGCATCGGCTTTGCGGTGCTGGGAGGCGCCTTTGCCGAAGGCGTGGATCTGCCCGGCGAGCGCCTGATCGGCGCCTTCGTTGCCACCCTGGGACTGCCACAGTTCAACGCGGTCAACGAGCAGTTCCGCGCGCGCATGCAGCAGGTGTTCGGGCAGGGATATGCCTATGCCTACCTGTATCCCGGGCTGCGCAAGGTGGTGCAGGCGGCGGGCCGGGTCATCCGCACGCAGCAGGACCAGGGCGTGGTCTACCTGATCGACGACCGCTTTGCCGCGGCCGAGGTGCGCGAGCTGCTGCCGGCATGGTGGGAAATCGCCACGGCGGCGTAGAAATTACACAGCCGGGCCAGTCTGGGGCATCCTCTTTGCGCGGTGCCTGCCCGGTGTTGCCGCTGGAACGAATCTGGCAGGCATGCGGATGCTATCAGCCAGCTGTCGCGAAAGGACCAGATCCATGCCCATGACCCAACAATACGCGGCCACCGAGCCGACCCGCACGGAAGTGGATGCGCTGCCGGGCGCCACCGTGCTGGAATTCGGCGCGCCGTGGTGCGGCTACTGCCAGCGCGCCCAGCCGGCGCTGGCCGAGGCCTTTGCCGTGCATCCGGCGTTGCGCCATCTCAAGATCGAGGACGGCAGCGGGCGCCGGCTTGGCCGGTCGTTTCACATCAAGCTGTGGCCGACGCTGGTGTTCCTGCGCGACGGGCAGGAAGTGGCGCGGCTGGTGCGCCCGACCGAGTCAGACCCGATCCGCGAGGCCATGCGCCGCATTGCGTAGCCCGGCCGCGCGCTGCCTTACTTGGCAAACACCTGGCTCAGGTCGCCAAAGGCCTTGAACTCCAGCGCATTGCCCGACGGGTCCAGGAAGAACATGGTGGCCTGCTCGCCAACCTGGCCCTTGAAGCGCACATGCGGCTCGATCACGAACTGCGTGCCCGCCGCGCGCAGCCGCTCGGCCAGCGCCTCCCATTCGCCCATCGGCAGGATTGCGCCGAAGTGCCGCACCGGCACGTCATCGCCATCGACGGCGCTGGTGGCGCGGTGCCCGCATTCCTCTGGCGACAGGTGCGCCACCACCTGATGGCCATAGAAATTGAAGTCCACCCAGGCCTCGGAACTGCGCCCTTCGGGGCAGCCAAGCAAGTCGCCATAGAAGCGCCTTGCCTCGGCCAGGTCGCGCACGGGGAAAGCCAGGTGGAACAGGGGAATAGAGGAAGTCGCGCTCATGCGGGGGGCCTTTGTCGGGGGTCGGTATGCGGGCAGGCGTTGGCCTGCGCGTTGATTGTAGCCAGCACAACCCGTAATATGAAGCGAATCATTTTTGCTCTGAGCATCAGACTTTTCGATAGATGATCCGCTACTTCCAGACCTTCCTGGTGGCCGCCGAGACTGGCTCGTTTTCCGCCGCCGCGGCGCGGCTGGCGCTGACGCAGTCGGCCGTCAGCACGCAGATCCGGCGGCTGGAAGAGGACCTGGACTGCGTACTCTTCGATCGCACCGGCAAGTCGGTCGCGCTCAGCGAAGCCGGGCGCCGGCTGGTGCCGGAGGCGCGGCGCTTTGTCGAGCTCTATGCCGCGATGAAGGACCGCGCCGGCCCGCACGCCGACGCCGCGCCGGTGGAGCTGGGCGCGGTGTCCACGGTCCAGGCCACCTTGCTGGCGGATGCGATGCGGCATTTCCGGGGGCGCTTTCCGGACTCGCACGTCAACGTGGTGCCGGGCATGTCCACCCAGCTGCTGACGCAGGTGGATGCGCGCGAGCTGGACATCGCCGTGCTGATCCGGCCGCGGCTGGGCTTTCCGCCGGACCTCAAGTGGGTGCCGCTGGTGCGCGAGGGCTATGTCGGCATTGGTCCCGCCGGTGCGCCTGCAGACCTGCGCGCGCTGCTGGAGACGCTTCCGTTCATCCGCTACAACCGCCACAGCACCGGCGGGCAGCTGGTGGACGGCTACCTGAAGCGGCAGCGGCTATGGGTCAGGGAAGGGATGGAGCTGGATGAGCCGGCCGTGATCCTGCAGATGGTGGCAGCTGGCCTGGGTTGCGCCATCATCCCGTCCGAACTGGTGCCATTGCAGCAGTCCGCGGGCGTGGTGCAGGCGCCCTTGCCGGGCGGGCCGCTCTATCGCGACGTAGGCGTTCTGGTGCGCGAATCGGCACTGCGCCGCGCGCCGGTGGCGGCGCTGATCGATGCCTTTGTGGCCGCCAGCGCGCGCTGGCAGCCTGCCGTGGTGTAAGGCGGGATACTCAGCGGCTGCCGGGCAGGACCAACGTGACCAGCACCGAGGCATCGGAGATGGCGGTGACGTCGTAGCGCACGCTCGGCCCCAGGTAGAGCAGGTCGCCCTGGTGCAGCTGGCGCTCGGCGCCGTCCACCCGCACGCGCACCTCGCCTTCCAGGCATTGCACGGTCATCGGGCCATCCACCGCATGGGGCGGCACATGCTTGCCCGCCTTCAGCACCAGCCGCATCACTTCCAGCGGGCCTTCCTTGAATAGGGCCTGGGTGGCGGTCTGGTCCAGCCGTGTGCCCAGTGGCAGCACGCTGGTGATCTGTCCGGATGCAAGATGGGGAAGGGACATGCGCGGCTCCTCGCTCTTCTGGTGGGGTGGCTTGTCAGGCACGGCCGGCGCCTGGCGGCGGCACGCCTTCTCAATCTAGCACCGGAGCGCGCACCTCAGTAGTACTCAGCGTGATGTAACCGGCGAAGGCGCCGACGCGGCAACGTCCGCTTGTGCGCAAGGCGTGGCATTGCGGGCTTGTGCGGTGCGCTCGACTGCGATCCTGGCAGCGGCGCGGCCGCGCTCGATCACAGCCCAGTCAGGACCGGCGGCAGCGGGGAAAGACGCGGCCAGGGCGCCAAGGCCGAGCAGCGCGAACAGGATGGTTTTCATGAGGGAGGTCTTCAGGAGGAACGGGAGAAGAGACGGGGCCTTGCGCCCCGTCGACACGCCACGGCGGCTGCCGTGGCGCGAGCAGGCGCTGGTCAGGCGGCAGCCGAAACGCGCGAGCCGCTATGGGCCGGCGGTGCCGACACGCCGCTGCGGTCCATGCCCGCCACTTCCATGGCGGCGGCAGCGCGGTTGGCGCCGTCGGTGAACGGGTCGCGCCGGTCGTTGACGCGGGCGCCATCGGTGAAGGGGTCGCGCTTGCCATGGATGTGCGCGCCTTCGGTAAACGGGTCGCGCTTGCCGTTGTGCAGGTTGTAGCCGTAGCGGTCGGCGGCGACGCCGCGGTCGTTCAGGCCTTGCGCCATGGCAGGGCTGGCCAGTGCGGCGGCACCGAGTGCTGCGATCGAGAGGGTCGTGGCAAGGAGGGCTTTGAGAGCGTTTTTATGCATGTCTGCTGTTTTTGGGTAGGTGGACGGCATGGCCCGCGAGGGGCTGCGCGGGGATGGCGGATCTGCCTCCCGCGCCGTCCGGGTTCGCCCTTTGGGCGGTGCCGTCGCGTGGGAAGCGCGCGGCACAGGACGAAGTTTAGTCAGGCTGATTCATTCCTGTGATGATTTAAATGTCGAAAGATCAGTCGTTTTTTTCATCACCAGTCGCATTGGCGTCAGCCACCTTGCGCGCGGCCTGCCAACCCCCGCCGAGCGCGAGGAACAGGTCGACCTGGCGCGCGGCGACAAGGCCTTCGGACGCAGCCAGTGCGGCCTCTGCATCGGCCAGCGTGCGCTCGGCGTCCAGGCGTGCCAGGTACGGGATGCGCCCCGCCTGCTGCAGGCGGCGCTGCAGCCGAGCGGCTTCGGCGGCCTGTTCGCGGGCCGCGTGCAGGGCTTCGTGCCGTTCCAGTTCACGCGTGTAGGCCGACAGAGCCGTTTCCGTTTCCTGCAGCGCGCGCAGCACCGCGCCGTCAAAGCGCGCCAGGGCGGCGTCGGCCGCCGCTTCATGCCCGTGGATGCGATGGCGCACGCCGTTGGTCGGCAGCGACCAGCTCAGCAGCGGCCCCACGCTCCAGCGCGCCGTCGGACCGCTGCCAAGGTGGCTCAGCACGCCGGTCAGCCCGGCGCTGGCGCCGATGCGGATCGACGGATACAGGTCCGCCGTGGCCACGCCGATGCGAGCGGTGGCCGCGGCCAGTTCGCGTTCCGCCTGGCGGATATCGGGCCGGCGCCTGAGCAGCGCGGCGCCGTCACCCACGGGCAGCGGCGCACGCAGCGTGGGTTCCGCATGGCAGTCCACCTCGGCCTGTGGCAGTGCCGCAGGCGGCTTGCCCAGCAGCAGCGCGAGCCGGTGGCGTGCGGCGCTACGCGCGGCTTCCAGCGTTGGCAAGGCAGCGCGCAGCGCTTCGGTGCGGGCGCGCTCGCGCGCTACGTCGGCGGGTTCGCCGCGGCCGGCTGCGACCAGGCGGCCGGTGGCGTCCAGCGTGCGTTGCTGTACCGCGAGCTGCTGGGTGGCGGCGGCCAGTTCATGCGTGGCGGCGCAGCCCTGCACGTAGGCGCGCACGGTCTGTGCTGCCACGGTGATGCGCACCACGTCGAGCGTGGCCTCGCTGGCTTCGGCGCCGGCCAGCGCGGCCTCGTCGGCGCGGGCGAGCTTGCCGAAGAAGTCGATCAGGTAGGACACGCCGAAACCGAAGTCCCCCAGGTTGAACACCGGTGGCTTGGTGGTCTGCAGGAAGCTCTCGGCCGACAGCTGCGCGCGCGATACGCTGGCGCTGGCGCCGCCCTGGGGCAGGTTCTCGGACTCCACCTCGTGCAGCAGCGCCACCGCGCGGCGCAGGTTGGCACTGGCGGCGCGGATGTCGGTGTTGGCGGCCAGCGCCTGTTCGACCAGCCGGTCGAGCCGGGCGTCGTCATAGAGCCGCCACCAGTCGCCGGGCACGGGCGCGATGGCCACGCCGTGCGCTTCGGCGCCCTGCAACGGGCCGTTGGCCGCGGGCGTGCGCACCGCCGCATGATCGGGCACGCGATAGTCCGGTCCCACGGTGGTGCAGGCGCACAGGCAGGCCGCGGCGCACGCCAGCCAGGGATGGCGCGGCCTCACGACCGGGGCCCCGCGCGGCGGCTGGCGTCATCGTCGCGCGGGGCTTCGCGAACGGCCACAGTCGCGGTGCGGCCGGAGACCAGGCGCACATCCGTGGGCACGTCCTCCAGCACGATGCGCACCGGCACGCGCTGTGCCAGCCGCACCCAGTTGAAGGTCGGGTTGACGTTGGGCAGCAGGTTCGAGCCCGCGCTGCGGTCGCGGTCCTCGATGCCGGCGGCGATGCTCTGCACGTGCCCGCGCAGGTGCCGGGGCTCGCCCATGATATGCACGTCGACCGGGCTGCCGATGCGGATCCGGTGCAGCTTGGTTTCCTCGAAATAGCCTTCCACGTGGAAGGACCCGGCATCGACCATCGACAACACCGGGCGGCCGGTCGAGACATAGTCGCCCAAGCGCGGCAGCCGGTCGTTGAGGTAGCCCGCCACCGGGCTGCGCACACTGGTGCGCTCCAGGTTCAGCCGGGCCAGCCGCAGCGCGGCTTCGGCCTGCGCCAGCGCGGCTTCGCCTTGCTCCACGCGCGCACGCCCCTGTTCCGCGACTTCGGCGGCAACCAGGCCGTCGAGATTGCGGTTGCGCGCGGCTTCGCGCCGCGCCTGCGCCAGCGCGGCGCGCTGGGTCGCTACCGTGGCCAGCGCCTGCTGCAGGGCCAGCGCGTAGCGGTCGCGGTCGATCTCGAACAGGACTTCGCCTTGCTGCACGCGCTGGTTGTCGCGCGCCAGCACGCGCGTGACCAGCCCGGACACATCGGGCGCCACCTGGATGATGTCGGCACGTACGTGTCCGTCGCGGGTCCACGGCGCGGCCGTGTAGTAGTCCCACAGGTGGCGCAGCACCAGCAGGGCGGCGATGGCGGCCAGCAGCGTTGGCAGCAAGGGAAGCAGGGGGCGGAGTCGGAAGGTCATGAAGGCAGTCCCGGCACCGCGACAAACACTGCGGCCACAACGCCAAGGACGATCACAAAGAGGGAAAGATTGAACAGCGAGCGGTGCCAGATATGCCGGTAGCAGCCCAGCGCGGCCAGCGCCATGCGGATCGCGGTAGTGACGGCGAAGGCCAGCACCATCAGCACCAGCACGCCTGGCACGAAGACGCCATAGAGATCGATTTCACTGAGCATTCGGCGGCAGCGGAAAGTTGGGGAGATCAGCGGGACAGGGCAGCCGCCGCGCCAGGCAGCAGCGTGACCTGCAGCACCACCAGCGCGCCGAGCGTGCCGCGATGGTCCGGGCGGTCACCTGCGGGCAGCGCGGCCACGCCGGCGATGGCATCGGCCACCCAGGCGGCCAGCCCCGCCGGCGCCGGCACGGCATGGCCCGCGCGCAGCCGTGCCCGGAAATGCCGGGCCACCGCGGCCAGCACGCGGCGCACCGGCTTGCGCGCCGCGGGCGGCAAGGCCGGCAGCGCCTTCTGCAGCGCCAGCGCGCAGTAGCCGACCTGCAGCGCATGGAAGCCATCGGACGACAAGGGATCGCCGGCAGCCCCCAGCCGCGGCACCAGCTGGCCGAGCCGGTCCAGCATGCGCGCGCCCAGCCGCGCATCACCATCGGCCGCGCGCGGCGTGGCGGCCTGGGCCAGGTCCTGCCAGCTGGCGCGCACCAGCCGGTGCGCCGCCGCGCGCGCGCCGAACGGGCGTACCGCCATTGACCATAGCGGCGCGAACAGCATTGCCGCGGCGCTGGCCAGGCAGGTATTGAAGGTGCCGAGGAAATCCGCATCGAATACGGCCTGCACGTTGGCGAACGACGCCGTGTTCACCGACAGCAACATCGCAATCAGCTGGAAGCCCGGGCGCGCGATCAGCAGGCCGATACCGAGGTAGGGCAGCGCCAGCATCGCGGCCAGCGCTTCAAAGGTGTGCGCGTGCGGCACCACCAGGAACAGGTAGCCGGACGACACCAGCAGGCAGATCGTGCTCCAGCGCAGGAAGGCACCGGCCATGCGGCGCGGCTCGTCGATGGCCGCAAAGAAGCAGCAGGCGATCGATGCCACCGCGACCGCGCCGGCGCCGTCCTCCCAGCCCGAGAAGATCCACAACAGCCCCGCGCAGAAAACCGCCAGGCCGCTGGACACGGCGCCGAACAGCAGCATGCCGTGGTCGTGGTGATGGCCGGCGGCCTCCGGGGCCGGGTCGTCGCGTCGCAGCGGCGCGCCGGCGCTGCGGTCGCCGATGCCTTGCTGCAGCGCCCGGCATTCTGCGTACAAGGTGCCCAGGCGCTGCAGCTGGTCCGCCGCCGTGGCAGCGAGGCGGGCTTGCCAGTCGACCTCGCCCGTGCAGCCATTGGCAAGCCAGCCGCCCGTGGCGACCGGAGGCGGCGTGGCAGCATCGGTCGCCAGCCAGGCGGTCGTCGCAGCCAGGGCCTCGCGCAGTGGCAGCGGCATGCCGTCCGGATGGCTGCGCAGCGCCTGCAGCACGCTTTCCAGCGACGACAGCAGCGGCATCAGCATGGTCATGCGCTGGCGCAGCGCGCGGGCATGGCGCAGCGTGTGGCTGCCCTCGGTGTCATAGGCCAGCTGGCTGACCAGCTGGTCCAGCGCCAGGATGTCGGCGGCGAGCCGGTGGCGGCTGTCGTCGGCGCGCGGGCTGCCGGCGAGGATGTCCGATGCCCAGGCCGCCGCGTCGGCGAGCCAGGTGGCGGCGCGGGACCGCAGCGCGGGCGCCACCTTGGCCGGGAAGACGACCGAGCCCACCAGCCCCGCGCAGACGATGCCGATCACGATTTCCTCGATCCGGGCCACGGCGATATCGAAGATCTGCGCCGGTGCGCTGACGGCCGGCAGCGCGACGATCGGCAGGGTGTAGGCCGCCAGCAGGTACACATAGCTGCGCGGCGTGCGCTGCAGCAGCGACAGGTACACCAGCACGGTGATCCACAGCGCGATCGCACCCATCAGCACGATCGGCATGTTGACCAGCTGCGGCACCGTGGCCACCGCGGCGGTGGCACCCAGCATCGTGCCGGCCACGCGGTAGGCCGCCTTGGAACGGGTGGCGCCGGTCAGGGGATGGGAAACAAAGTACACCGTCGCCATGGCCCAGTACGGCCGCGGCAGGCCCAGCGCCAGCGCGATATATAGCGCCAGCATCGCGGCGGCGAATGCCTTCAGCGAGAACAGCCACTGTCGTGCATTCGGCCAGCTAGCCATGGAGCGGGGTCTTCAGGAGGAGTTGAGGGCACACCGCGGCCTGCCGCTCCACGCTTCATTTGGCGGCGCAGTTGGGCGGGGGCGATGTGTGGAAGCGAAGTGTAGCCAAACCTTTCGCATTCCATTCATGATTTAATATTGGTCTTTCCATTCCCTTTGTTCATGGATGGCGCAAGCGGCCTGCAGGCAGCCCGCCCGCCGTCCCTCAGCACCATGCCCATCGATATCCGCGCGCTGCGCTATTTCGTCGAGACTGCCCGGCTGCGCAGCTTTACCCAGGCCGCGACCTCGCTGTTCGTCACCCAGTCGACCATCAGCAAGATGGTCAAGCAGCTGGAGGACGAGGTCGGCCAGCCCCTGCTGATCCGTGAAGGCAAGAGCGTGCGGCTGACCGACGTGGGCCGCGTGGTCTACGAGCGCGGGCAGGAGGCGCTGGGCGTGGTGCACCGGCTGACGCTGGAGGTGTCCGACCTGTCCTCGCTGGGCCGGGGGCAGCTGACGGTGGGGATCCCGCCGATGGTCAACCTGTTCTTTTCACCGGCGGTCAGCGCCTTCCGGCAGCGCTATCCCAACCTGTTGCTGACCCTGGACGAACACGGCGGGCAGGTGGTGGAGCAACTGGTGGCCAGTGGCGAGCTCGAAGTCGGCGCCACGGTGCTGCCGGGCGACAGCGGCCTGGCGCTGGAAACGCGCCAGTTCGGCCGCTACCCGATCTGGGCCGTAGGGCCGCGCAAGGCCGCCTGGGCGCGCGGGCGCACCGTCACGCTGGCGGCGCTGCGCGATGAGCCGCTGGTGATGCTGACCGATGACTTCTCGCTGACGCGCAAGCTGCGGCAGGCATTTCTGGAAGCACGCATCGAGCCGCGCGTGGTGGCGCGCAGCGGGCACTGGGATTTCCTGGCGTCGATGGCGGCGGCGGGGCTCGGCACTACCTTCCTGCCGCAGCCGCTGGCAGAGCGCCTGCAGGGCCAGGGCACGCTGGCCATGGCGCGGCTGACCGAGCCGGCAATGGACTGGACCATGGCGCATATCTGGTCGCCGGGACGCTACCTGTCGCATGCGGCGCGGGCGTGGCTGGCGGTCTGCGATGAGGTGCTGGGGGGCTCTTGAACCGGCGCGCGTGCGGCGGCCTCACTTCTTCAGGCACTGGTCCGGCGGGATATCCAGCAAGACCAGCGATTTCTGCCCGGCCACGTAGTGGTAGCGTAACCTGACCCCCAGCTTGCCGAGCACCGGCACATCCGGGTTGCGGCAGATGCCGCGCTCCAGGATCGGCTTGGCCGTCGCCATGAACGCGCGGGTATCGTCACGCGCGGCATCCACCCCCGAAACCTTCAGCTGGAACTCGACGATCTTGCCTGGCCGCGTCACGCAGCCGTCGAAGCGGGTGGTGTCGTCCAGTTCGAGCGGGCCAGCGCGCATCAGCTCCTGGCAGGCCATGCGCAGCTCACGGTCGACATCGCCCGCTGTCAGGCGGGTCACGCCGTTCATGCCTGTGGGCTTGCCGCGCACCGTGCCCAGCAGCAGCGTGGCCAGCCCTGACAGTTGCGGGGACGGCGCAGGCGGGGCCGCAACGGTGGCGGAAACGGCAAGTGGCGCGGCCAGCAGGGACAGGCCCAGGCACACAGCGGCATGGCGCAAAGAATGGCGATCGGGGACGGCGGGGGCAGCAGGGGCAGGGCGCATGACGCAACGGGGACAGGATTGCCTTGGGGCTCGCGCTGCTACTTTAGCCTTGGCGCGTTGCCGCCGTTGTCAGGCGTTGTCCTACGGCGCAACGGTGGCTTGCCCTGGCGGCCGCGGCATGCGTGCGCACGGGGAGCGTAGAATCCGGGTTCCTAGGACCTGATCGAAGTCCCGAGTCCCGCCATGTCCGTGCAGATCCGCCCAGAGTCGCCGTCCGACGCCGACGCCATCGCGCAGCTGACCACCGCCGCCTTCCTGACGGCGCCGCACACCAGCCACACCGAGGCGTTCGTCATCAATGCGCTGCGCCGCGCCGGCCAGCTGACGGTGTCGCTGGTCGCACAGGCCGGCGACAGGCTGGTGGGACACGTGGCGATATCGCCGGTGACGGTGTCATCCGGCGCGACCGGCTGGTACGGACTGGGCCCGATCTCGGTGGCGCCGGACCTGCAGGGGCAGGGCATCGGCTCACAGCTGATGCACGCGGCGCTGGCTGACCTGCGCCGTCTTGGCGCCGCCGGCTGCGTGCTGCTGGGCGATCCCGCCTACTACGGCCGCTTCGGCTTTGCCGCGCGGCCCGGGCTGGTGCTGGACGGCGTGCCGCCCGAGTACTTCCAGGCACTGGCGTTCGACGGCGGCTATCCGGCGGGCAGCGTGCAATACCACGACGCCTTCAGCGCCACCGCCTGACGGGCGGGCGTTCAGAGCTCCAGCACCAGCCGGCCGCCGCCACAGGCGCGCGAGCAGCACGCCATCATGCGCTGGTTGGCCTCGCGCTCGCTGCGGGTGAGCACCACGTCGCGATGGTCGACCTGGCCGGCCAGCACGCGCACCTCGCACGACCCGCACAGGCCTTCCTCGCAGTCGCTCTGCACGTCGATATTGGCGCCGCGCAGCGCGCTCAGCAGGGTCTGGCCGGCCGGGACTTCCATGACCAGGCCGGAGTCCTTCAGCTCGACGGTAAAGGGCTGTTCCTTCGACGCATCCAGCGTGCCCAGCTTCGATACGAAGTGCTCCACGCGCAGCGCATCTTCCGGCCATGCCGCGCAGCACTCGGCCAGCGCATCCAGCATGCGCTGCGGGCCGCAGGCGTAGATCTGGGTGCGCGGGTCCGGCTGCGCCAGCAGCTTGGCGAAGTCGGCGCGCTGGCCCTCATCGCTGGCGTGGACGTGCAGCCGCGCACCGTGCAGGGCCTGCAGTTCATCCAGCATCGCCATCGCCGGGCGCGAACGGCCGCAGTAGTGGAATTCGTAATCGATGCCAAGCGCATGGGCGCGCCGCGCCATCGCGCTGACCGGCGTGATGCCGATGCCGCCGGCGATAAAGACGGCACGCTTGCAGCTTTCATCGAAGCGGAAGTGATTGCGCGGCCCGCGGATGCGCAGGCGGTCGCCGGCCTGGACACTGCCATGCACCCAGGCCGAGCCGCCTCGGCTGTCGGGGTCGCGCAGCACAGCAATCTCCAGCGCCGCGGCGTCGTCCGGGTCGCCGCACAGCGAATACTGGCGCGACAGCCCGGTATCGCCGCATTCCACGTCGATATGCGAGCCCGGCGCCCAGCGCGGCAGCGGCTTGCCGTCAGGTGCCGCCAGCCGCAGCCGGACCACGCCGTCGGCGGCGGGCGTGACGCGCTCGACCACCACCGTGCGGGCGATGGTGTGCGCGGACGGCTCGCCGATGCGCACCGGCTGGTGCACCTCGAGCAGGGCCGGGTCGCGGCGCTCGGGGTTCTGCGCGGGGTCCCATTCCACCAGCAGGTGCTCAGGGCCGCGGAACGAGGTGTTGGGCACGTAGGTGAAGGTCTGCTCGGCCAGGCGCATATGCGGCAGCCGGCGTGTCAGTTCCTCCAGGAAGACTTGCATCTCCATGCGCGCCAGGTTCTTGCCCATGCACTGGTGCGAGCCGTAGCCAAAGGTCAGCTGCTCGCTGGCGTTGTCGCGGCGGATGTCGAACAGGTCGGCATCGGCAAAATGGCGCTCGTCATGGTTGGCCGAAGACGTGACGATCAGCAGCTTGCTGCCCGCCGGCAGGCGGATGCCGCCGATCTCGGCGTCGCGCGTCACCAGCCGCCGCCATGCGGCGACGGAGCCGTTGTGGCGCAGGCATTCTTCCACCGCATTGGGGATCAGCGATGGATCGTCGCAGATCTCGCGCCACGCATCCGGATGCTGCAGCAGCAGCTTGATGGCATTGGCCGAGGCATTGGCGGTGGTCTCGTGCGCGGCGACGATGCCGGCCATCATCATCGAATGCAGGTAGGAATCGGTGACCACCTCGGGCAGGTCTTTCTGCTTGCGCAGGCCGTACTGCATCCAGCCCGGGCCGGACGGGTCCTCGCGCATCTTGTCGAGGATGCGGCCCGCCAGCTGCCAGAAGTTGCCCACGGCATGCGCCACCGCCACCTGTTCCTCCGGCTTTGGCCGGCCCCAGGTGTTGACGGTATGGGCGATGGAGTACTGGCGCAGCAGGTCCATGTCCTCTTCGGGCACGCCCAGGAAATGCAGGGCCACGGTCAGCGGCACCTCCCACAGCATCTGGTCGACCAGGTCGGCGCGGCCATCGTCGATAAAGCGGTCGACATACTCGCGCGCCAGGCGGCGCACCAGCGGCTCATGGTGCGCCAGTTCCGCGGGCGTGAACGGTGCCATCAGCGCGCGCCGGCGCGGCATGTGGGCGGGCTCGTCCTCGTTGACCAGCGTGCGGTTCATGGCGTAGCCATAGGAGGCCAGCACGGCATTGGCCTCGTCGCCAGTGGGCGTGATCTTCTCCAGCGCGATCGACGGGCTGAAGGTCAGGTTGTCGCGGAAGATCGCCTTGATGTCTTCATAGCGCGTGACCACCCAGTAGCCCAGCCTGGGGCTGTAGAACACCGGCTCCTGCTCGCGCGACCAGCGCACGTATTCAGGCGGGTCCTGCTGGTAGCCGTCGCCGAAGGGATCGAATTGCGCCGCGTTGTGGCTGACCGGGCAGCCGTTGGGCGCGGTCAGGGCGCTGTGGTCGATCGGGCAGCCGCTGCGCGCGGCGCTGGAGGAGGGGTTGGCCATACTGCGTACTCCTGGCGAAAAACAGGGCCGTCCGGTCAGGGCCGGACGGCCATTCGGTGTTGCCGCCGGACTCAGTTGTCCAGCGTGATCTTCAGGTCGCGGATCAGTTTGGTCCAGCGCGTGGACTCGCTGCGCAGCAGCTCGCTGAACTGCGCCGGCGAGTTGCCGACCGGCTCCACGCCGAAGTCCACCAGCCGCTTGTTGACAGCGGGCTCACGGATTGCCGCGACCACGTCCTTGTTCAGCGTGTTGACCACCTCCGGCGGCGTGCCGGCCGGCACCACCATGCCCACCAGCGCGGCAGCTTCCACGCGCGGGTAGCCCAGCTCGGCAAAGGTCGGCACGTCAGGCAGCTGTGGCAGCCGGGTGGCATTGGCCACCGCCAGCGGCCGGACCTTGCCGCCCTTGATAAAGCCGGCGCCGGCGGCGTAGTCCACCATCATCGCCACCACCTGCCCGGCGGCCACGTCCGACAGCGCCGGCGCGGCGCCGCGGTACGGGGCATGCGTCATCGACAGGCCGGCTTCCACCTTCAGCAGCTCCATCGCCAGGTGGTGCGGGCTGCCCGCGCCGGCCGAGCCGTAGTTGATGCCGCCCTGAGTGGCCTTGGTCTGGGCGATGAATTCCTTGGCGCTCTTGACCGGGCTGGTCGCGCCCACCACCAGGATCATCGGGAAGCGGCCCAGCAGCGTCACCGGAGCCAGGTCCTTGCCAGGGTTGTAGGAGAGCGATTTGTACAGCACCGGGTTGAACACCAGCGTGCCGTTATCGGCCGACAGCACGGTATAGCCGTCGGCGGCCGAGCGCGCCGTCTCGGCCGCGCCGATCGCCGTATTGCCGCCCGGCTTGTTTTCCACCACCACCGGCTGGCCGACCTTGGCCGACAGCCCCTGGCTGATGGTGCGCGCCAGGAAGTCCGAGCCGCCGCCGGCGGCGTAGGGGACGATCCAGCGGATCGGCTTGGCAGGGTAGGCGTCGGCGGCGTGCGCGGGGACGGCGGCCAGCATCGGCAGGGCCAGGGCGCCAATGGCCAGGCGCTTGAAGTGGGGGCGGGGCATGGGGGCGTGTCTCCTTGTTGGTCAGCCCGGTGTATGGCACCGGTGTTTCTATTTTGCGTAAATCATATACGCATTGCGTAATGATTGAATGCGGGTTAACCTTGAACTGGCCTGCAGCGGCCGCATGGCTTGATCCGCCTTCCATGTGATGACCGCTCACCGTTTGCCGGATCTTCCCGCCATGCCCCGAACGAAAGCTGCCCAACCTCCCATCGAACCCGCCGACGCGCCCCGCACGCGCGAGCGCCGCCAGCGCGTGCAATCGGCGGTCACCGGCATGGCGGTGCTAAAGGGACTGGCCAGGCTGGGCGGGCGCGCCAGCCTGACCGCGCTGGCCGCGCATATCGACGAAAGCCCGGCCAAGGTGCACCGCTACCTGGTCAGCCTGGTGGAAGAGGGGCTGGTGGCACAGGAGGCGGGCACGCAGCAATACCACCTGGGCTTCGAGGCGCTGCAGATCGGCATGGCGGCGATGCGCCAGGCCGACCCGATCCGGCTGGCCGAAGCCTCGCTGGTGCGCCTGCGTGAAGCGCTGGAGGTGACCTGCTTTGTCGCGGTGATGGGCAACAAGGGGCCGACCATCATGCGCTTTGAAGAACCGGGTTTGCCGGTGACGGTGAACGTGCGCGCGGGCTCGGTGATGCCGCTGCTGTGGTCGGCCACCGGGCGCGTGTTCCTGGGCCTGCTCGATGAAAAGCGCGTGCATGCCCAGGCCGAAGAAGAACTGGCCACGGCCAGCCCGGCGCGGCTGGCGTTGCTCGATGCCAGGGATCCCATCGGCGCGCTGCGGCGCGCGGTGCAGGCCGACGACTGCGCCTGGGTGCGCGACACCAACCTGACCGGCATCAGCGCCGTGGCGGCGCCGGTGCGCGACTACACCGGGCGCGTCTGCGCGGTGCTGACGGCGCTGGGCGCCACCGGCGGCTTTGATCCCGCCATCGACGGGCCCATTGGCAGCGCCGTGCGGCGCGAGGCGCGCGCGGTCAGCACGGCGCTGGGGTTCAACCCCGGGGCCTGATCCGATCCCTCAGCCGGTGAAGCCGCGCCGGCCAACAGGGAGCGCCGTAGCCAGCGCTACAGTGTTGCCGGCCTGACCGGCGCCGGCTCGTCCAGGCGCTGACCGAGGTTGCGCTCGATTTCCCTCACGGTGTCCAGCAGCTTCGGCCGGATTTCCTCGTGCAGTCGTGCGACGGGAAAATAGCCGGCTGCCCCGGCTACGCTCACCGCCATCAAAGGCAGCCCGCGCCCCGGCCACAGCGGCGTGGCGATGCCATGGACCTCCTTGATCCAGTTGCCAGCCGAAGTCGCGCAGCCGGTAGCCTGGTATTCATCGACCGCTTGCAGGATGCCCCGCTCGACCTTCGGCCAAGTGCCTTCGTCCAAGGCGCGGATCCGCTCCATCAAATCGGCCCGCTCGCTGGCTGGCAGGGCTGCGAGCAAGGCGAACCCCGCCGCACTGGTTCCAAGCGGGATACGAGAGCCGACATCCAGGCTGAGCGTGACGATCGAGGTGCTGCGGCAGCATTCGAGATACAGCATGGAAAGCCGGTCCCGCGTTGTCAGCGCGACCACCGCCCCGGTTTCGGCGGCCAACCGCTGCAAGAACGGCCGTGCCACCTGGCGCACGTCGAGGTTCACCAGCATGGAGCTGCCGAGCGCCGCCGTTGCCGTGCCAAGCCGGTACTTGCCGCTGTCCGGAACCAGATGCAGGTAGCCCAGCTTGGTCAGCGTGTAAGTCAGCCGGGTAACGGTCGACTTCGGCAGTCCACAGCGCACGGCAATCTCGTGGTTGGCAAGGAAGCTGTCACCACTGCGAAAACAACTCAGTACCTCCAGCCCCCGCGCCAGCGCGGTGACGAAATGGCGATCCTGGCTTTCGTCGCCCCGGGGCTCCTCGTCAGCCTCGCTGCCGTCCGTGGCCAACGTGTTATGCAGCGCTTCTTGCTTCGATCCTGTTGCCATCTTGATTTTCCTTGCGCGATTGCAGCGCATGCCCCTCGCGCCGGCAGATCCGGGGCCGTGTCCATGCCTTGTGCCGCGGCCTGGCGATGCCTTTCAGAGCCGCACAAGTTAGCACAATTCCTGGCCTCGTCACCGCATGACTTCGCGCGCGGGAGGGCGGCTACAGCACGGTCTGGCTCGCGTCGGCCTCGCTTGCCGCCAGCTTCTTTATCTCGTGCTTGAGCAGTTTCCCCGTCGGCGCTGCCGGCAGCTGCATCATTGACCGGATCTCGGCCGGCACCTTGTAAGGTGAGAGGCGTTCGCGCAGGAAGGCCTCCAGTTCGTCGCGCGCCACGGGCACCCCCTCGGCAAGCTCGACGAAGGCGACCACCTCCTCGTTCCCCTCGACCTGGCGCCCGACCACAGCCGACTGCACGATGGCGGGATGGCTGTTCAACACCTGCTCAACCTCGACCGGGTAGACGTTGAATCCGGAACGAATGATCAACTCCCTGGTTCGCCCGACGATGAAAAGCGCCCCATCTTCGCCCTGCGTGGCCATGTCGCCGGTATTGAGCCAGCCGTCGGCATTGACCGCGGCACGGGTCTGCACCGCATCCTTGTAGTAGCCCTTCATCAGGTTGGGGCCACGCACCCACAGCTCGCCCGCATCGCCTGGCGCCACGTCGTTGCCTGATGCGTCGATGATCCGGACTTCCACGCCGGGCACGGGCGGCCCCACGGAGCAATCCTGGCGCGGATACTCAAGCAGCGTCTGTGCAATCGTGGGAGACATCTCAGTGAGACCGTATCCGTTCTGCAGCGGCATGCCGAAGGCCAGCTCCACGGCCGACTTCAGCTCACGCGTCAGCGGCGCGCCGGCGGTGCCGATAATGCGCAAGCCGTGGCCGTCCAGCACCGTACCGGTTCGCCCACACCATTCAAGCAACCTTGCATACATCGCCGGAACGCCGATCAGAACGGTGATGCCAGCCTCGCGCAACGCGTTCACCAGGGCTTGCGGCGAGAAGCGCTCCTCCAGGTGCAGGACGCAGCCACATGAGAGAGATCCGATCAGCTGTGACGACAGTCCGACCACGTGTGCCATCGGCAGTACACCGTAAACACTATCGGCGGGACTCAACTGCCGCAGTTGCCGCGACAGTGTGGCCACATAAAGCAGGTTTGCATGCGTAAGCATCACCCCCTTGGGCTCGCCAGAGGTGCCCGAGGTGTAGAGCATCACGGCAACCTGGTCCGCTGGCTCAGCCTTGACGGGTTCCGGGCTCGCAGTTTCATTTAGCGGGCCAACGGCCAGCTCACCCACCAACGGCCAGGCATAGGGGACTGCGCCCGCACGGTCGGCATGGCTGGCGGCCTCCTTGGAGACATCTGATGCGTAAAGGACGCGGCGCGCGTCCGAATGCTCGATGAAACTGTCAATCTCTCGCGGCGAGAGGCGCGCATTGACCACCACCGCCCATGCGTCGCACCGGCTGGCGGCCAGCACAAGCACCGCCAGCGCGGCGCAGTTCTCGGCCACCAGCATGACGCGGTCGCCGGGGCGCACGCCGAGTTCCCGCAACTGCAGCGCAGCCCTGCGGACCGCCGTGGCGAGCTCCGCATAGCCAAGGCGGAAGCGCTTGTCCACCAGCGCCGTTCCCTGCGGCTGACTGTCGACCCAGGGATCGATCACCTCATGAATGCGACGAAACCCGGTCGGCGGAACGGAATGCAGCTCACTCATCGTTGTCTCCAAATCACCTGGTTGAACTGCATTGCAGTCTATAGTGCCGCATTGCGGTCTACAAGGTGGTGATTTCTGTCGAAAAATAAGCCAATTCGCATTGACGCTCCACATGGCAGTGCTCATACTAAACCGCAATGCAGTCCAATGTTCTGCAAATAGAAATACGAAGGAGACAAAATGAGTGACAAGAAAGCCATACTCGTCTTGGGCGCCGGCGACGCGACCGGCGGTGCCATTGCCCGCCGCTTTGCACGCGAGGGCTATATCGCGTGTGTCACACGGCGTAACGCGGACAAGCTCGCTCCCCTGGTTGCCCAGATCGAAGCAGAAGGCGGCGTCGCCCATGCTTTCGGTTCGGACGCCCGCAAGGAGGAGGACGTCACAGCACTGATCCAAGACATCGAGTCGAACATCGCGCCAATCGAGGTCGCAGTCTTCAACATTGGCGCAAACGTCCGCTATGACCTGCTGGATACGACCGCGCGCGTCTACTACAAGGTATGGGAGATGGCTTGCTTTGCCGGCTTCCTGATGGGACGGGAGACTGCCAGGGTGATGGTTCCCCGCGCCCGCGGCTCGATATTCTTCACTGGCGCAACCGCCAGCCTGCGGGGCAGGGCCGGCTTTTCCGCCTTTGCAGGGGCCAAGCATGGCCTGCGCGCGCTGGCGCAATCCATGGCAAAGGAACTTGGCCCGAAGGGCATTCATGTGGCGCACCCTATCGTCGATGGCGCCATCGACACAGCGTTCATTCGCGAAAACTTCCCCGAGCGCTACGCCCTGAAGGATCGCGACGGCATTCTCAATCCCGAGCACATTGCCGACACGTACTGGATGCTGCATCAGCAACCGCGCGACGCGTGGACGCACGAACTCGACCTGCGCCCCTGGATCGAGGCCTGGTAATGCATTGCGGCTGATTGCAGCCGCCTGCGCCCCTCCAGCGACTGACTGCGATCGAACAAACGCCTGGCAACTGCGCCACGCAATGACGGCGCCTTGCCATTGGCGTGTCGGCGTCTGCGCGCTGCTGATTGCCGCCCCCGCGCAAGCAACCCAGGTGACATCTCAAATGTTCAGGAGACAGCGATGCATAGGCGACAGTTCTTCCATCTCACGGCACTGGGGATCGCGGGAAGCGGTTTGCCGCTAGCGGCAAGGCCTGCTTTCGCGAAGGCGGATGCCAGCAAATTCCCCAATCGCCCGATCCGGATCCTGCTGGGTTTTCCGCCTGGAGGGTCCACCGACATTCCAATGCGAACCCTGGCAGCCAATGCCTCGAAGATGCTTGGGCAATCGATCGTCATCGAGAACAAGCCAGGGGCGGCAGGCGTGCTGCCGGCACAGATGCTGCAGTCGACCAGGCCTGACGGCTATACGCTGGCTGTGATTCCCCAGGGCGTCTTCCGCCTGCCGTACACGACCGACATCAACTGGAATCCGGCGGACCTTGCCTACATCCTGGGCCTGACCGGATATGTGTTCGGCATCGTCGTGCCTGCATCGTCGCCGATCCACTCCCTTGCAGACTACATCGCCTACGCCAGGAAGCACCCGGGTGAGCTGACCTACAGCACGCCCGGCGCCCTGACGACCAACCATCTGACGATGGAGCAGATCTCCCGCATGGCGGACATTCAGCTCAATCACGTTCCTTACGAAGGCACCAGTGAATCCCTGCAGGCCTTGCTTGCCGGTCACGTCCAGTCCGCGGCCGAAACCTCGCGCTGGGTGCCTTACGTCGAGAGCGGCAAGATGCGGCTGCTGGCGGTCTGGGGAGAAAAGCGTATGCCGCGCTTTCCCAATGTGCCGACCCTCAGGGAATCGGGCATCAACCTGGCGCAGTCTTCGCCCTGGGGCCTCGCGGCACCAGCCGGAACACCGGCGGCCATCGTGGCCAAACTGCATGCGGCCTTCAAGCAGGCGATGGAGCAAGGCAATTTCCGGGAGGCACTGGCTCACTATGACATGGAACCCATGTACATGAGCCCGGACCAGTACCGACGCTTCGCAAACACCACGATGGCTCGGGAGAAGGCGGTACTCGAACAGATTCACTACAAGAAGAACGGTTGAACGGTTCCCGCTGCCGGCCCGTACCTTGATCCACAACCAGCCGTCTACGCTGACCTACCTTGGAGAGACGCCCAATGAACACGCCTGTCGTGCAATTTCACTTCGATTTCGGTAGCCCTAATTCATACCTCGCGCACAAGGTCATCCCGTCCATCGAGCACCGCACCGGGGTGAGATTCGAGTATGTGCCGGTCCTGCTGGGAGGGCTATTCCGTTTCACGGGGAACCGGTCACCGGCTGAAGCCTTTGCCGGCATCAAGAACAAGCAGGAGTACGGCCGGCTGGAGATCAGGCGTTTTGTCGAAAAGCACGGGTTGACCGCTTACCGGTACAACCCGCATTTTCCGGTCAACACTCTGCAGATCATGCGCGGCGCGGTTGCGGCAGGTTTCGAAGGCTGCTTCCCGCGTTACGTTGATGTGGTGTTCGCCGCGATGTGGGAACAGGAAAAGAAGATGGACGATGCGGCAACGATCGGGCTTGTGCTGCGTGAGGCGGGACTGGACGCCGAGCGCCTCCTTTCGCGAATGAATGACCCCGTGGTCAAGGAAACGCTGTTGAAGAACACCCAGGAATCATTCGAGCGTGGCGCCTTCGGCTCGCCGACCTTCTTCGTCAATGACGAAATCTACTTTGGGAAGGACCGCCTGCGCGAGGTCGAGGAAGAGATCGAGCGCGTCAAGGCCTCCTGACCGGCCGCCACAATACAAGCGATCGACTTCCTGTTCAGCCGCATAGCGGGCCTCCTTATGCCACCTCGCGCAGTGCGGTTTCGCGCGGCATGGCGGCATCGCCGACGTGCCGCACCGACGGATACCCCGCCGCAAACACCAGCCGCCCGCCAGACCAGGTATGCGTAACCATCGGCTGGCCTGCCACGCCGGACACGGCGATGACGTCCGCGCGCAGCCCCGGCACCAGGCGCCCGCGGTCGTCCAGCAGGCAGGCGTCGGCCGGATTGGCGGTGATCAGCGCCAGCGCCTGGTTCAGCGGCAGGTCGGCCAGGCGCGCGGCGGCATACGCGGCGGCGATCAGCGTGGACGGCTGGTAGTCCGAGCACAGGATGGTGCCCACGCCGGCGTGGATGGCGTCGATGGCGCGCATCGAGCCGCTCTGGCTCTTGCCGCGCAGCACGTTGGGCGCGCCCAGGATGGTCGGCAGCGCCTGGGCGCACGCGGCTTGCGCGGTTTCCAGGTTGATCGGGAACTCGCTCATGCGCACGCCCAGCGCCTGCATAGCGGCGATGCGCTGCGGCGAATCGTCGTCATGGCTGGCGGTAGGGATGCCCAGCGCATGCGCCCTGGCCACCAGCCGGTTGACACGCTCATGCGCGCCTTCCAGCGCGGCGGCCTTCTTGTGGGCCGCGTCGGCGGCTTCCTCGCGGCTCATGCCGTGGTTGCCCATCATGTAGGCCAGGTAGGCATCCATGGTCTTGAACTGGCCCTGGCCCGGCGAGTGGTCCATCACGGACAACAGGTCGACCACGCCCTCGGCCATCAGCGCTTCGAGCACCGGCACGGCGCTGGAATCGGTGACTTCGTAGCGGCAATGGATACGGTTGTCGACCAGGCTGTGGCGGCGATACTCGGCCAGGGTGCGCACCAGCGTGGCAGCGGTATCGACATTGCGCACGCCGAACTGGTTGCCGGCGAACGACAGCGCGTGGTACGGCGTGGTGATGCCGGCCGCGGCATTGCGGCGGTCGACCTGGGCCACGGCAAAGTCCAGCGGGAACAGGACGCTGGCGCGCGGTTCGACTTCCTTCTCGATGGCGTCGCAATGCACGTCGACCAGGCCCGGCATCACCGTGTGGCCATGCAGGTCGATCACGGCGGCGTGGGCGGGCACCGCGGCGGGTGCCGGTTCGATGGCGGCGATGCGGCCGTCTTCGATCAGCAGCGCGCTGTCGTGCAGCACGCGGTCCGGCAGCACCAGGGTGGCGTGGGTCAGGTAGGTAGCAGACATGTCCGGCTCCGTTCTGGGAATCCGTTCTGGGATCAAATCAGGCAAGGGCGGTAGCGGGTTGCAGCGGCAGCAGGCGCGTGGCCACGGCATCGCGCACGGCTTCGTCATGGAAGATGCCGATCAGCGCGCGGCCTTCGGCCAGCGCCTCGCGGATCAGCTCGACCACCACGGCGCGGTTGTCGGCGTCCAGCGAGGCGGTGGGCTCGTCCAGCAGCAGGATCGGGTGGCCGCCGATCAGGCCGCGCGCGATGTTCACGCGCTGCTGCTCGCCACCGGAGAAAGTGGCCGGCGGCAGGTCCCACAGCCGGCGCGGCAGGTTCAGCCGTGCCAGCAGCTCTGCCGCGCGGGTGCGGGCTTCTTCATGGCTGGCGCCGCGCTGCTGCAGCGGATCGGCCACCACATCGAGCGCGCCGACGCGGGGAATCGCGCGCAGGAACTGGCTGACATAGCCGATCACGTCGCGGCGCAGCTTCAGCACGCGTTGCTCGGGGGCATGGGTCAGCTCGACCCACGGCTCGCCCTCGGCGCTGGTATCGCGCAGGCGGATGCTGCCTTCGGTGGCCAGGTAGTTGCCGTACAGGCAGCGCAGGAGGGTGCTCTTGCCGGTGCCGGAGGGCCCGGACAGCACCAGGCATTCGCCGCGGGCGGCATCGAAATCCATCGCGCGCAGCACCGGCAGGCGGATACCGCCCTGGTTGTGCAGCGTAAACATCTTGCCGAGGCCGCGAACCTCGACCAGCTTCTGGGGGTGTTCTGCGTGCATCGTCGTCAGCCCTGCAGGATGGAAGAGACCAGCAACTGCGTGTACGGGTGCTGCGGGTCGTCGAGGATCTGGTCGGTCAGGCCTTGCTCCACCACGCGGCCGCCTTGCATGACCAGCGTGCGGTGCGCGAGCAGGCGCGCCACGGCCAGGTCGTGCGTGACCAGCACGGCGGCGAGGCCCAGGTCCGCCACCAGGCGGCGCAGCAGGTCTAGCAGGCGGGCCTGCACCGACACGTCCAGCGACGCGGTGGGCTCGTCCATGAACACCAGGCGCGGGTGCGTGACCAGGTTGCGGGCGATCTGCAAACGCTGCTGCATGCCGCCGGAGAAGGTGCCGGGCACGTCGTCCAGCCGGGCCAGGTCGATCTCCATCTTTTCCAGCCAGTTGCCGGCGACCTCGCGCAGGTTGCCGTAGTGGCGCTCGCCCACGGCCATCAGGCGCTCGGCGATATTGGCGCCGGCGCTGACCTGCATGCGCAGGCCGTCGCGCGCGTGCTGGCGCACAAAGCCCCAGTCGGTGCGGGCCAGCAGCCGCAGGCGCGCGCTGGACAGCGTGGCGAGGTCGGTCAGGCCGGACTCGCGCATGTCGTAGCTGACGCTGCCGCGCTGCGCCGGTGCCTGCATCGACAAGGCCTGCAGCAGCGTGCTCTTGCCGGAGCCCGATTCGCCCACCACGCACAGCACCTCGCCCGGGTACAGGTCGAAGCTGACGTCATGGCAACCATGCACGCCGTCCCAGGTGCGCGTCAGGCTGCGCACCGATAGCAGCGGGGTGGAGCTCATCGGGCACCTCCGGCAGCGGTCTTGACGGCCTGGGCCGCCTGGCGGTCGGCGCAGTACTCGGTGTCCGAACACACGAACAGGCGCGTGCCGGCGTCGTCGGTGATGATCTCGTCCAGGTAGCTGTCGGTGGCGCCGCACTGGGCGCAGCTACTGGACCACTTTTCCACCGTGAAGGGATGGTCGGCGAAATCCAGGCTCTTGACCGCGGTGTACGGCGGCACGGCATAGACGCGCTTCTCGCGCCCGGCGCCGAACAGCATCAGCGCGGGGCTGCGGTCGAGCTTGGGATTGTCGAACTTGGGGATCGGCGACGGCCGCATCATGTAGCGCTGATTGACGATCACGGGGTAGTCGTAGGTGGTGGCGATATGGCCGTGATGGGCGATGTCCTCATACAGCTTGACGTGCATCGCACCGTATTCGGCCAGTGCGTGCATGGTGCGGGTCTCGCCCTCGCTTGGTTCCAGCCAGCGCAGCGGCTCGGGGATGGGCACCTGGAACACCATGGTCTGGCCCGCGCGCAGCGGCGTTTCCGGAATGCGGTGACGGGTCTGGATGATGCTGGCCTCGGCGGTGCGCTCGGTGGTCTGCACGCCGGTGACGCGGCCGAAGAAGCGGCGGATGTTGATAGCGTTGGTGGTGTCGTCCGAGCCCTGGTCGATCACCTTGAGCACGTCATCCTTGCCGATGATGGCGGCCGTCACCTGGATGCCGCCCGTGCCCCAGCCGTAGGGCAGCGGCATCTCGCGGCTGCCGAAGGGCACCTGGTAGCCGGGAATCGCCACGGCCTTGAGCAGCGCGCGGCGCAGCATGCGCTTGGTCGACTCGTCCAGGTAGCCGAAGTTGTAGTGGTCGTCGCGGGCCATGCCCGTGGCCATGGTGGTGTCGGCGGTGGTCATGCCAGCGTCTCCTCTTGCGGCTGCGGTTGCGCCTGGACGGTAGCGGTCACGGCGCCATCCTGTTCCGCGCGCAGCCGGCGCAGCAGTTCCAGGTTGGCCTGGAAATCCACGTAGTGGGGCAGCTTCAGGTGCTGCACGAAGCCGGAGGCCTCGACGTTGTCGCTGTGGTACAGCATGAATTCGATATCGTTGGCCGGGGCGTCGGCGGCCTCGCCCAGCTCTTCGGCGCGCATGGCGCGGTCGGCCAGCGCCATCGACATGGCCTTGCGCTCGTTGTAGCCGAACACCAGCCCGTAGCCGCGCGTGAAGCGCGGGGCTTCGTCGGCATTGCCGGCGAACTGGCTCACCATCTGGCATTCGGTCAGTTCGATCTCGCCGATGGTGACGGCGAAGCCCAGTTCTTCCACGAACAGTTCGACCTCGGCCGTGCCGTAGCGGATCTCGGCTGCGAACGGGTGCGAGTTGCCGTAGCCGCGCTGGGTGGAATAGCCCATCGACAGCAGGAAACCTTCATCGGCGCGCGCCAGGTTCTGCAGGCGCGCGGCGCGGTTGGCGGGGAAGGCCAGCGGCTCGCGCGTCAGGTCGGGCGGCGGGGGGTCGCCCGCGGGGATCTGGTCGGCTTCGACCAGTTCATCCGCTTCCAGCAGGCCGGTCACGCGCGGCATGCTGGCGGCGAGGGGTTCGGGCGAGGACGGCAGCGGCTCGGGGTCGCGGCCGGCTTCGAGCGTGAAATCCAGCAGGCGCTGGGTGTAGTCGTAGGTCGGCCCCAGCACCTGGCCGCCCGGCACGTCCTTGAACGTGGACGAGATCCGGCGCTGCAGGCGCATCGCGCCCGTATCCAGCGGCTGGGTATAGCCAAAGCGCGCCAGCGTGGTGCGATAGGCGCGCAGCAGGAAGATCGCCTCGATCTGGTCGCCGGCGGCCTGTTTCAGGGCCAGCGCGGCCAGGTGCGGGTCGTACAGCGAGCCCTCGGCCATCACGCGCGACACCGCCAGCGGCATCTGTTCGCGGATCTGCGCCAGCGTAAGTTCCGGCACCGCGGTATCGCCGCGGCGATAGGCATCGAGCATGCGGTAGGAATTGAGGATGGCGCGTTCACCACCTTTGACGGCTACGTACATGTCAGTCCTCCACCAGCGTGGTGCGCGTCAGGGCGCAGAATCGGTCGCCGCAGGCCAGCAGCAGGTCCACGCCGAGCGGGAAGCCGGCGTTGTTGGCGCGCCAGCCGGCGCGGAAGTCCGCGGGCAGGCCGGCCACGCGCAGCACCTGCGTGGTTTCGATGCCGGGGCCGCGCAGCGTCAGGGTGTCGCCATCGGCAAGCGAGCCAACCTCCACCAGCAGCGTCGCCGAGCGGTCGGGGAAGGCCGGGTCGCCTTGCGCGCAGTCCGCCAGTGCCGGCATGGCATATCCGGCGGGCACGCACACGAAGGCGGCGGCGCCGGCATCGTCGGTCAGCGGGCAGCCGCAATGGAAGCGCAGGAACGCGCGCGCCGCGGCCGGCACGCCGGCAGGCAGCCAGACCGGGGTATCGGGATCGGCCAGCGTCAGCAGCAGCGCGGCCAGCGCGGCCGACAGGCCGTCGGGCAGGCCGCTGGCCACGGGCAGCGTTTGCAGCCGGCCCGGATGGGCAAACGCCTGCAGCGCGGCGCGGAAGACCTGCTGGGCGTCGTCGACCGGGTTGTTGAAACCCGGCAGCAGCGCGGCGGCCGGGGTGGACAGGATCGGTTGGGTGACAGTCATCTCAGTCCTCTCCCCGGACCATGGTGAAGAACTCGACGCGGGTCTGGGCGGCAGTGGCCGCTGCGTGTGCGGCGCGCTCCGCCTGCGTGCTTGCCAACGGCGCCAGCACGAGGTCCTGCACGCGCTGGTGCCAGGCCGGGCGCTGCAGCAGCGCGTCCAGCACCGCGGCCTGTTCGGCGTGGCGGGCGCTGCGGCCCTGGATATAGGCCACGCCTGCAGCGGCCCCTGCAGCGCCGTCTTCCAGCACGACCGCGCAGCGCGTGACTGTGATTTCCCCCAGGTTGAACTGGGCGCCGGTGCCGCCCGCACGGGCCCGGACCATGGCCATGCCGGACTCCGGCTTGCGCAGCAGCCTGTAGGCCGGCAGGGCCTGCGCCTGGCCAAGCCGCTGGTAGGCGCCGTCGAGCGCGTCGGTGGGCGCCGTCGCCAGGATCCGGAGCCAGGCGGCGCGGGCGGCATGGGCCTGCGCGGTTTCGGTTTTCATCATCACCCCTATACGTCTATACGTTTAGATGTCGCTGCTTGAGCACGCAGCTACTAGACCACAGGCAGATGAACGTTTCATGACGGGGCGGGGCATTGCTCGGGCACCCCGTCATCGCGGCGCGGTTGAGGCACAATCGCATGGCAATGGTGAACGCTTGATGACAAGAGGGCAGCGCGAGATGTCTGATCGAGAAGTGGAACGGGGTTCCGGCGTGGCGGTATGGCGCCAGATTGGCGAGGCGCTGGCGGACGACATCCGCAAGAAGCTGTACCTGCCCGGCGAACAGCTGCCCCCTGAGCCTGAACTGGCCACGCGCTTCGCGGTCAACCGCCACACCATCCGCCGCGCCATGGGCGAGCTGGAGCTGAGCGGGCTGGTGCGGATCGAGCAGGGCCGCGGCACCTTCGTGCAGGAGCACGCGATCGACTACGCGATCGGGCGCCGCACGCGCTTCTCGCAAAACCTGGCCGCGCAGGGCATGCGCGGGCATACCGAGATCATCGACAGCCAGGTGGTGCGCGCGCCGGAAGTGGCAAAGCAACTGGGCCTGGCGCGCACGGCAGAGATCCTGCACGTGCAGATGATCGGCAAGGCCGAAGAGCGCACCATCGACGTTGCCGAGCATTACTTCGACCTCAAGCGCTTCCCGGGTATCGACGAGGTGCTGCGCGCCAGGCAATCGGTGTCGCGCGCGCTGGCGCATTTCGGCATTGCCGACTACACGCGCAAGTGGTCTCGCATCACGGCGGCCATGCCCAGCGCCCCGGTGGCGCGGCTGCTGAACCAGCCGAAGACGCGGCCGGTGCTGCAGGTGGAGGCGCTGAACGTCGATATCGACGGGGCGCCGGTGCAGTACAGCGTGGTGCGCTTTGCCGGGGACTGGGTGCAGCTGACGGTTTCCGACAGTGATTGAGGCGGAGCGCCGTGGCATTGGTCTAGACATCCGGCTGTCATCTGCCTGTGCTAACGTGTCTGCGGTCCAGACCACAAACCAGGGCAGTCGCCGCCGCCGGGCGTTTGGCGCCGCTGGTAACCTTGCCGCATGACCTTGCCAGCGCACCGTTACGCCATCTACCTGGCGCCCTCCGATCCCTTCCGCACATTTGGCAGCCAGTGGCTGGGCCGCGACGCCGATACCGGCACCGCGCTGCCCGCCCCGGCGGGCATGGCGCCGCCGCCCGCGGAATGGGTCCAGATCCCGGCTCACTACGGCCTGCATGCCACGCTGAAGCCGCCATTCCGGCTTGCGCAGGGCACCAACGGCCCGATGCTCGACGCCGCTGCACGGGACTTCGTGCGTGGCTGCGAGGCATTCGACGCGCCGCTGGCGCTGCGTGCGCTGCGGGGTTTTGTGGCGTGGTGCCTGGCCGATGGCGGATCCTCCCCGATGCAGGCGCTGGCCGATGCGTGCGTACTGGCATTCGAGCGCTTCCGCGCTCCGCCCACGGCCGAAGAACTCGGCCGGCGCAAACCGGACCAGTTGAGCGATGAAGAGCGCCGCATGCTCGACGCATGGGGCTACCCGTACGTGTTTGGTACCTTCGTCTTCCATATCACGCTGACTGGCATGCTTGATACTGCCGCCCAGCGCGCCGCCATCGAGCACCTGGGGGCCGCGAGCGGCAAGTTGCTGCAGGCGCCGCTTCATGTGGACGGAATCAGCGTATTCGTGCAGCCGGCGCCGGGCGACGACTTTATCGTTGCGCGCCACTACGGTTTCAACGGCAACACCATCGATGGCGCCGGCGCGGCGTACCTGGACGCATGAACGCACATGGCGCGGCCGATGGACACGGCCTGTTCTACCTGATGGGGCCGTCCGGCAGCGGCAAGGACTCGCTGCTGCGCGCGCTGCGCGAGCGCCTAGGGCCGGACGACCGCATCGTCATCGCGCATCGCTATATCACCCGCGACGCTGATGCCAACGAGGCCTCCGTTGCGCTGACCCCCGAAGAATTCCGGCGCCGCCAGGCGCTCGGCTGCCTGGCGCTGGACTGGCACAGCCACGGGCTGCATTACGGCATCGGCATCGAGATCGAGCAGTGGCTGGCCAGGGGCCTGACCGTGATCGTCAATGGCTCGCGCGAGTACCTGCCGCAAGCCGTGGCGCGCTACCCGAAGCTGTGCGCCGTGCACGTGCGCGTGCGGCCGGAGGTGCTGGTAACCCGGCTGCGCCAGCGTGGCCGCGAGTCGGAAGAAGCGATTGCCCGGCGCCTGGCGCGCGCGGCGCAGCCATTCACCGTGCCGGCAGGGTGCCGCCTGGTCGAGTTCGACAATAGCGGCGCCCTGGAAACCGCGGCGGAAGCGTTCGCGCGGCTGGTTGGGGCTACTTCCGATAGCGCAACATTAAGCTGATACACCCGTGCCGAAGCGAAACCTCCGGCACGGCCTTGCCATCAGAGTTCGATGCTGAAACTGATGCCGTGCTCGGTGAACCCGAGCCGGCGATAGAACTGGTGGGCCTGCAGGCGCCGCGCGTTGGACGACAGCGCCAGCTTGGCCGCACCGGCCTCACGGGCCAGGCGCATCGCTTCGCGCATCATCGCCTTGCCGACGCCCATGCCGCGCGCGGACGGCGCCACCACCACTGCCTCGACAATTGCCTCGGGACGCCCGTCGTGGACCATCACGGGGAATACCAGCAGGCTGAAGGTGCCCAGCGGCACCTCGTCCTCGTCCACCATCATGTAGCAGCGGTAGTCCGGATAGCGGCGCATGGTTGCGTAGCGCTCGCGCATGGTGGCCAGCGGCAGCGGCGCTTCGTCGTCCATCGCGGCCAGCAGCGCGGACAGGTGCCGCAGTTCCGCGTCGGAACCGCGCACTTCACGCAGGGTAAGCACAGCTTCAGCCATGGTGTTCATGCGCCAGTCCGCGCGCAACGCGCGGCCATGTCCAGATAGTGCGCCAGCGGCGGCGTGGCCAGGTCGACCACCTTGGCCAGGTCGTCGTAGCGGCGCAGGCGCACCGCGGCGGCGGCGTGGCGGCTCGCGGCGAACGCATCGGCCTGTGCGGCGCTGTACGGGCCGCCTTGCAGCGCCAGGCTTTGCACGGAAGCGGGCGACAGCGTGCCGGAATACGCGGGATCGACGGCGCACAGGTAGCGCTTGGCCGCCACGTGCAGGCGCACTGGCTCGGTCACTTCGTCGCCGAACAGCCCGGCCAGGGCATCGGCGGCGGCCTCCTGGTGGCGCATGTCGGTGGTGGTGCTTTCAGCCAGCAGCAGGTGACCAACGTCATGGAGCAGGGCCGCGACGATCAGCGACTCGGGCTCGCCGGCCTGCTCGGCCAGTTGCGCGCACTGCAGCGCGTGCGCGGTCTGGCTGATGGCTTCGCCGCCGTACCAGGCATTGCCATGGTCGGCAAACAGCGTTTCGATGCGGGACAGGTTCAGCATGATGTCAGACCAGTACCTTGCGGATTTGTGCGGAGATGATGTCGATGGCCGAGACGAACAGGATGATGATGATCATCACGGCGCAGGTCTGCCCGTACTGGAAGCTGCGGATGATCTCCCACAGCACGGTGCCGATGCCGCCGGCGCCGACGATGCCCACCACCGAGGCCGAGCGCACGTTGGACTCGAAGCGGTACAGCGCGAACGACAGCCACAGCGGCAGCACCTGCGGAATCACGCCGTAGACGATCTCCTCGATCGGGCCGGCGCCGGTGGCGCGCACGCCTTCCACCGGGCGCGGGTCGATGGCCTCGACGGCTTCGGCGAACAGCTTGGCCAGCACGCCGGTGGTGTGGATCCAGATCGCCAGCACGCCGGCAAATGGTCCCAGGCCTACGGCCACGATGAACAGCATGGCGAACACCATCTCATTGATGGCGCGGCAGGCGTCCATGATGCGGCGTGCGGGCTGGTAGGCCCACGCCGGGACGATATTGGCCGAGCACAGCAGGCCCAGCGGCACGGCCATCACCACGGCCAGGGCGGTGCCCCACAGCGCGATCTGCACGGTGACGAGCATCTCGTCCAGGTAGTGCCGCCAGTCGCGGAAGTCGGGCGGGAAGAAATCGGCGGCAAATGTTGCCATATTGTCCGAGTCGCGCAGCAGGTCCAACGGGCGCATGTCGGCGCCTTGCCAGGACAGGGCGAGCATGGCCAGCAGGACTGCCCAGGTCAGCATCACGGCAAGGGAAGCGCGCGGCGGGCGCACGTTGCTTCGGGGCGTGGGAGGCAGGCCGGGCCTGGCGGTGACAGTCATGGGGCAATCCGGAATCAAGCGGAAAAAACGAAAGCGATGCGGGGCCGGCGGCGGCGTGCCGCCGGCCTCTCGGGGTGGGGCTTATTGCGTGCTGGTGGCGTTGCCGGCGGCCTTATCCAGCTCTGCCAGACGGCGGCTCACCTCGGCCAGCCGCTTTTCCTTGTCGGCAGCGGCCAGGGTGGTGTCCGATTCAATCTTCGCCTTCTCGCGGGCCAGCTCGATCTGACGGATCGGCACCAGCTGCGCATCGCTGGCGGTACGGAAGCCCTGGTAGGTCAGGGTGGCCAGCACCTGCTTTTCACGCGCGGCGTCGGTGCCCTTGCCGTAGTTGACGAAGAAGGCCTGGATCTTCTTCTTCACCTCCGGCGGCAGGTCCTTGCGATAGACCATCGGATCGGCCGGGATCAGCGGCGACTTCCACAACACCCGCACCTGTTCATAAGCGTTCTTGCCGGTGTTGATGCGATAGCGCTCCATGTTCTCGGTGTTGTTCACCGCCACATCCACCTGCTTATTCAGCACCGACAGCAGGTTGGTCTCGTGGTTGCCGATGCGCACGGCCTTGAACAGCGTCTTCGGATCGACCTTGTTGGCGGTCCACAGGTAGAAGCCCGGCACGGCCGTGCCCGAGGTGGAATTCGGGTCGCCGGCGCCGTAGCTGAGATCCTTGCCACGCTTGATCACGTCTTCGACGCTCTTCAGGTCGCTGTCCTTGTTGACGATCAGCACCGACCAGTAGCCCGGATTGCCGTCCTTGTCGATCACCGAGGCAAAGACTTCGCCGCTGGCACGGTCCACGGCCTCCATGGCCGACTTGTTGCCGAACCAGGCGATCTGCACCTTGTTGAAGCGCATGCCTTCGATAATGCCGGCATAGTCGGACGCAAAGAAGGGCTTGACGGGTACACCCAGCGTCTTGCTGAGATCGTCGATCAGCGGCTGCCAGGCAGACTTCAGATTCGATGACGATTCAGTCGAGATAAAGCCGATGTTCAGGCTCTTGGCATCCTGCGCAAACGCGGGCAGGGCGACCACGCCCGAGGCCACGACGGCGAGAAAGGTTCTGCGAAGCATGGACAACTCCGGTGGGAAGCGGTTTGGGGGAAAGCGGATTGGACAGGCGGCCGTTCAGGCGGCAGCCAGGTTCATCGTGACCATCGCCGGTGCCGGCATGGCCGCAGTGGATACGTCTTCGTCGGGCACGGAATCGTGCAGCAGCTCGTCGGCTTCGGTACCGTAGAGATCGCGCAGCATGCCCGGCGTGAGCGCGGCAGAGGGGCCGTCATAGACCACCTTGCCGTGGCGCAGCGCCACCACGCGGGGGCAGTAGCGCATCGCCACATCCACCTGGTGCAGCGACACCAGCACCGCGACCTTGCGCGTGCGGTTGATCTGCCTGAGCAGCGACATCACCCGGCGCGACGATTCCGGGTCGAGCGAGGCGATCGGCTCGTCGGCCAGGATCACGCTGGCGTTCTGCACCAGCGTGCGGGCGATGGCGGCGCGCTGCTGCTGGCCGCCCGACAGCGTCGAGGCCCGTTGAAACGCATAGTCGTCTATACCAACCTGTGCAAGCGCATTGAGCCCGCCCTGGACTTCATCGGCCGTGAAGATGCGCAGCAGGCTGCGCCACTTGGGCACGCGGGCCAGCATGCCGACCAGCACGTTGGTGATGACCGGAAGACGGCCCACCAGGTTGAACTGCTGGAACACAAACCCGATCTCGCCACGCACCTTGCGCACGTTGCGGGCCAGGCGGCCGTTGCGCTGCACATGGCGGCCGTTGACGAGGATTTCGCCGGCGCCGGCATCGCCCGTGATGAATCCGGCAACGTGGCGCAACAGCGTGGACTTGCCCGATCCCGATGCACCCAGCAGGGCGACCATCTCGCCTGGCGCGATGTGCAGCGTGACATCGTCAAGCGCCTTGCGGTCCGCGCGGAACGATTTGGAAAGCCCGCGGACTTCAATTGCGTGCGTCATGTCCACTCCCTGACTTGAATGACCTGCGCATTCTGGCCGGGGCGGATGACAGAACGATGACTTGAGCGGAAGGGGGCTGAAACCAGTCGGCAGCGCCGGCAGCCGTGCTGGCCGCCGGTGGGTCAGGTGCGCGTGATCGAGACGCCGCCATCCACCAGCGACGCCGTGCCGGTGACGAAAGCCGAATCGTCCGATGCCAGATACAACACCGAGCGCGCCAGTTCTTCCGGCGTTGCCACGCGCTTGAGCGCATGCAGGTTGGTGATGAACGCCTGCGATTCCGCGGTGTCGTTCATGGTGCGATACATGTCCGTGTCCACGGCGCCCGGCAGGATCGCATTGACGCGGATGCCCTGCGGCCCATACTCGGCCGCCAGCGCCTGCGTCAGGCCGATCAGGCCGGACTTGCTTGCCGCATACGCGGCCACGCCGGGAAAGGCGACGGTGTAGCCAACGAAGGTCGATGTGAAGATCACCGAACCGCCGCCATCCTTCAGCATCTGTGCAAGCTGGTGCTTGGCGCCGAGGAAGGCGCCGGTGAGATTGATGGCAAGGGTGTCGTTCCAGCCCTCCGCCGAAACCCCGATGCTGGGCCCGCCCTCGCCGAGCGTGCCGGCGTTGTTGAAGGCGATATCCAGGCGGCCATAGCGCTCGACCGCCAGCGCCACCAGCGCGCTGGCGTATTCCTCGCGCCGCACATCGCCGGCGAGCGCCACCGCGTCGCCGCCGGCCTCACGGATCTGCGCCACCAGGCTGTCCAGTTCGGACTGGCGGCGGGCACCGACTACCACCCTGGCGCCTTCGGCGGCAAACAGCAAGGCAGTGGCGCGGCCAATGCCGGCACTGGCGCCGGTAATGATGGCAACTTTTCCAGACAAACGTCCCACGATCGATCTCCGGTCTGGCGCGCGGGGCAATTTGCCGGTCCACGGCGCCGGTTTTTCGGGTAGGGCAGCAGGAACCGTCCCGTTGCCTCGTGAAACCAGTATGGGCACCGCGCGCAGTTCGCACTAGACTGAAGATCGCGGAACAACTTTCCGGATATGCCGAACAATGTTCAAGCTAGAAGGTGTCGCCAGCTTTGTCGCCGTGGTGGAGGCGGGCTCCATCAGCGAGGCCGCGAGGCGGCTCAACTTGTCCAAGTCCGTGGTCAGCGAACGCCTGGCCGAGCTTGAAAAGGCGATGGGTGCCAACCTGCTGCGCCGGACCACGCGGCGGCTGTCGCTGACCGAGGACGGCGCCGCCTTCCTGGAGCGGGCCGCGCGCATCCTGCATGAAGTGGAGGCGGCGGCAACCGATGTTGCCGAGCGGCGCGGCACCCTGGCCGGGTCGTTGCGGATTTCCGCGCCGGTCACATTTGGCCGGATGCACCTGGGTCCTGCCATCTATCCGTTCCTGGCCCGGCATCCGGAACTGGAGCTGAGCCTGGACCTGGACGACCGGCGCGTGGACGCGGCCACGGACAGTTATGACGCCGTGGTGCGGCACGGCCCGCTGGAGAGCTCGCGCCTGGTGGCATGGCAGCTTGCCCCCAGCCACCGCCTCCTGGTCGCATCCCCGGATTACCTCACGCAGATGGGCACGCCGGCAACGCTGGCGGAGCTGCAGCAGCACCGTGGCATCTTCTACGCCAACCGCGGCGCGGCTGACTGGCGCCTGCAAGGCCCGGACGGCACCGAGATCGCCCGTGCCGCCGTTGCGCTGCGCGTCAACAACGGCGACATGATGCGCGATGCCGCCATCGCGGGAGTCGGCATCGCGTTGTTGCCGACCTTTATTGCCGGCGATGCCATCCGGCAGGGTGCGCTGGCCGTGATCGAGGTCGGCCTGCGGGCCGAGCCGGAATCCATCTATATCGCCCACCCGGAAGGCCGGCGGGTGTCGGCGCGGCTGCGCGCGTTTGCGGAGTGCGTGCGCGCGGCCATCGGGAGTCCGCCGTACTGGGACGCATGGGTGCAGGCACGCGGGCAGGGCGCGGGAACCTGATGCCGGCTGCTGGCCGGGTTCCATGAGCGCCATGTAGCGACCCCGCAAGCCCGGAAGATTGCCGCCCGCGTCGCGCGGCCTGTATTCTAGTGCTCTGCCCGGCGCCCCGTTTCCGCAAGGAGGCAGGGCGCCATGCGCTTTACATCGAGCCGGCCATACAGGAACCCCATGCAGGAACCCGAACTGGATGAAATCAATATCCGGATCCTCGAGGCGTTGCAGCGCGACGCCAGCCTGACCAACGTCGAGCTGGCCGCGCGTGTCAACCTCTCGCCGTCGCCCTGCCTGGCGCGCGTGCGCGCGCTGGAGCAGCGCGGGATCATCCGGCAGCGCGTGACGCTGCTCGATCCGCAAAAGCTTGGCCTCAACGTCAACGTCTTTATCCACGTGTCGCTGGAGCGGCAGGCGCGCGAGGGGCTGGATGCCTTCGAACGCGCCGTGCGCGCGCTGCCGAACGTGATGGAGTGTTACCTGATGACGGGCGACGCCGACTACCTGATCCGCGCCGTGGTGGCCGACGTCCAGGCCGTGGAGCGGCTGATCGTCGACGAGATCACGCGCATCCCCGGCGTCGCCAACATCCGCAGCAGCTTCGCGCTCAAGCAAGTGATGTACGACACAGCGTTGCCGCTGCGCAATCCGCGCTAGCCGGGCAAGGCGCCGCCCGGCGCTTGGCGTGGGATATGCCGCAGGCTCAGCATTCTTGCGTAGTTTTAGCGGCGAATAGCAGTGGATTATGCTGCTATCTGCCGGATGAGCAGTCGACTTCAGCACCTCATGCGGGAGGGCTCTCCATAGAATGGGGCAAGACCCATTGGAGACTTCCCCATGACCGACCTTGCCTCCCCACACGCCCGGCTGCTCGCCCAGGCCATGCCCGAGAGCGACGACGATCCGCAAGAGACGCGCGAATGGCTGGACGCGCTGGAGGCGGTGGTGGCGCAATGCGGGCAGGAGCGCGCGCGCTTCCTGCTCAGCCGGCTGCTCGATGCCGCGCCCGCGCTGGGCGTGTCGACCACGGCGCAGAGCAATACGCCTTACCTGAACACCATCCCGGTCGAGCGCCAGCCGCCTTATCCCGGCGATCTGGCGATGGAAGAGCGTATCACCGGCATCGTGCGCTGGAATGCCCTTGCCATGGTGGTGCGCGCCAACCAGGCCTACGGTGAGCTGGGCGGGCATATCTCCAGCTATGCCTCGGCGGCGGACCTCTTCGAGGTCGGCTTCAACCACTTCTTCCAGGGCGCCGATGCCGGCAACGGCGGCGACCTGGTCTACTTCCAGCCGCACTCGGCCCCGGGCGTGTACGCGCGCGCCTACCTGGAAGGGCGCCTGTCCGAAGCCCAGCTCGACAACTTCCGCCGCGAGGCGGGCGGGCAGGGCCTGTGCTCGTATCCGCACCCCTGGCTGATGCCGGACTTCTGGCAATTCCCTACCGGTTCTATGGGGCTGGGCCCGATCCAGTCGGTCTACCAGGCGCGCTTCATGCGCTACCTGGAACACCGGGGGCTGCAGGCCACTTCGGGCCGGCACGTGTGGGGCGTGTTCGGCGACGGCGAGATGGACGAGCCCGAATCGATCGCCGCGCTGCCGCTGGCGGCGCGCGAGAAGCTCGACAACCTGACCTTTGTCATCAACTGCAACCTGCAGCGCCTGGACGGGCCGGTGCGCGGCAACGGCCAGATCGTGCAGGAGCTGGAGGCGCTGTTCCGCGGCGCAGGCTGGAACGTGATCAAGGTGCTGTGGGGCAGCGCCTGGGACCCGATCTTCGCGCGCGATCACTCCGGCGCGCTGCTGCGCGCCTTCGCCTCGACCATGGACGGCCAGTTCCAGACCTACAAGGCCAAGGACGGCCACTACGGGCGCGAGCATTTCTTCGGCCAGAACGAAGCGCTGAAGGCGCTGGTCGCCCATATGACGCCGGATGAGGTGGCCGCGCTGAACCGCGGCGGCCACGACCTGCGCAAGCTCCATGCGGCCTTTGCCGCGGCACGCGCGCACAAGGGCCAGCCCACCGTGATCCTGGCCAAGACCATCAAGGGCTATGGCATGGGCAATGCCGGCCAGGCACAGAACACCACGCACCAGCAGAAGAAGCTGGACATCGAGGCGCTGAAGGCGTTCCGCAGCCGCTTCGGCCTGGAGCTGTCCGACGAGGACCTGGAATCGATGCGTTTCTATCGCCCTGCGGAGGACAGCGCTGAGCTGCGCTACCTGCGCGAGCGCCGCCAGGCCCTGGGCGGCTACCTGCCGGCGCGCCGGCGCCAGGCCGACGCCGTGCCGGTGCCGCCGCTGGCGCAATACGGCCAGTTCGCCGTGGACGCCGGCCAGAAGGAAATGTCGACCACCATGGCGATGGTACGCATGCTGACCGGCCTGCTCAAGGACAAGACACTCGGCCCGCGCGTGGTGCCCATCGTCGCCGACGAGGCGCGCACCTTTGGCATGGCCAGCCTGTTCCGCCAGGTCGGCATCTATTCGTCGCAGGGCCAGTTGTACGAGCCCGAGGACGCCGGCTCGATGCTGTACTACCGCGAGGACATCCGCGGCCAGATCCTGGAAGAGGGCATCACTGAGGCCGGTGCGATGTCGTCGTGGATTGCCGCGGGCACTGCCTACAGCACCCATGGCACGGCCATGCTGCCGCTCTATATCTACTACTCGATGTTCGGCTTCCAGCGCATCGGCGACCTGATCTGGGCCGCCGGCGACCAGCGTGCGCGCGGCTTCCTGGTGGGCGCCACGGCCGGCCGCACCACGCTCTCCGGCGAAGGGCTGCAGCACCAGGACGGCACCAGCCACATCATCGCCGCCACCATCCCGAACTGCCGCGCCTATGACCCGGCCTACGCCTATGAGCTGGCAGTCATCGTCGACGAGGGCATGCGCGCGATGATGGAGCGCCAGGAGGACGTGTTTTATTACCTGACCGTGATGAACGAGAACTACGCCCAGCCGTCGATGCCGGCCGGCGTGGAGCGCGACATTGTGCGCGGCATGTACCGGCTTGCGCAGGTGGCAGGGGGCGGGCGCGCCAGGGTGCGGCTGCTCGGCAGCGGCACCATCCTGCGCGAGGTGGAGGCCGCGGCGCGGATGCTGGCCGAGGACTGGCAGGTCGACAGCGAGGTGTTCAGCGTCACCAGCTTCTCCGAGCTGGAGCGCGACGCACGCGAGACCGCGCGCCAGCGCCTGCACCACCCGCAGGACCACATCGCCCCCAGCCATGTGGAAGCCCTGCTGGCCGGTGACACCCCAGTGGTGGCGGCCACCGACTATGTGCGCGCCTATCCGCAGCTGATTGCGCCCTATGTGCCGGCTCCCTTCACGGTGCTGGGCACCGACGGCTATGGCCGCAGCGACAACCGGCCGTCGCTGCGCCGCTTCTTCGAGGTCGATCGCGCCTATGTCTGCGTGGCGGCGCTGCGCGCGCTTGCGGCGCAGGGCACGGTGCCGGCGTCGGTGGTGGCCGAGGCGATCGCGCGCTACGGCATCGACACGGACAAGCCTGCGCCGTCCTCGCTCTGATAACGCCCGGTTCGCCCTGCCGGCCTGGCGGGGCGAACCGCTGCGGGACTCCACATGCTCCGGCTGCGGCTGTTAAGCTTCATCCCTCTGCAGCCGTTCCAGGTGCGCGCCCGTGCCGCCATGGACCGGCGCCGCGCCCCAGCATGATCGCAAAGCGTCAGATATGAAACGGATTCCTGTTGCCCGCATCGCCACCATCGTCATGGCTTGCAGCCTCTTCGCGGCCAATGCCAGTGCCGTTGACAGTGTCAGCCAGCGCCAGGTCGAACGCGCTGTGAACGATGCCATCCGCCCCCTGATGGCGGCGCACGGCGTCCCCGGCATGGCCGTTGCCGTCACGGCCGGCGGCAAGCGCTATGTCTTCAACTACGGCGTCGCGGCGAAGGAGGGCGGGCGCAAGGTCGACGGCGACACGCTCTTCGAGATCGGCTCGGTCAGCAAGACCTTTACCGCGACGCTCGCGTCCTATGGACAGGCCCGCGGCGCCCTGTCTCTGGCCGACCCTGCCGGGAAATACCTGCCGGCGCTTGCGGGAAGCAGCCTGGGCGCGACCAGCCTGCTCGACCTTGGCACCTATGCCGCCGGCGGCCTGCCGCTGCAGTTTCCGGATGCGGTCACCGATACCAGGACGATGGTCGACTATTTCCGGGGCTGGCGCCCCAGATATGCGGCCGGCACCCATCGCCAGTATTCGAATCCCAGCATCGGCTTGTTCGGCTACCTGGCTGCCAGCAGCATGGGCCAGCCCTTCGATGAGCTGATGGAGAAGACGCTGTTCCCGGCGCTTGGCCTGGCCCACACCTACATCAGGGTGCCGAAAGCGCGCATGGGCGACTACGCCTATGGCTATTCGAAAGACGGCAAGCCGGTCCGCGTGGCGCCCGGCGTGCTGGATGCCGAAGCCTACGGCGTGAAGACCACGGCGGCCGACATGATCCGCTTCGTCGAAGCCAACATCGACAGCGCCGGCCTGGACGACAAGCTGCGGCGTGCCATTGCCGGGACGCACACCGGATACTTCAAGGTCGGAGACATGGTGCAGGGGCTGGGCTGGGAAATGTACGCCTGGCCCACCCGGGTCGACAGCGTGCTGGCCGGCAGTTCACCGCAGGTCGTGCTCGAGGCGAACCCGGTGAGCCGGCTGGAGCCGCCGCTGGCATCGCCCGCCGATGTGCTGGTCAACAAGACCGGCTCGACCAATGGCTTTGGCGCCTACGTGGTTTTTGTGCCGGCGAAGCGGATTGGCATCGTGATGCTGGCGAACAAGAACTTCCCGGTGCCGGAGCGGGTAAAGGCAGCGTTTCGGATACTGGCGGTACTGGATGGTGTGCCGGCAGGGGCCGGCAGCCGGTAAGGGGAGGGCATGCCTTTCATCAAGGCGACACGATACCCAGGCAAGCTGCCTGGTCCGCGCTTGCCGGTTGATCCGGCAAGGCATCGTCGCCCTGATTCCTATCCGATGAAGTCCACTCATGCTTGAACGCCGCCGTTTCCTTGCATCAACCTCCGCGGCCATTGCGGCCCCGATCGCCACCACCATCCTGAGTGCCTGCGGGGACGGCAATGCCGCCGACGCACCTGCCGCGATCTCCGATGCGGAACTGCAGCACCAGATGAACGCGCGCCTGGCGGTTCAGCTTAAAGACACCGCAGCTGCTGAGCAGATCTCGCCCCAGGTGCTGGACTTTGCGCTCACCTGGCAGCCTCCGACCATCGCGGTATCCAGGCTGAACCGCATCGTGGCGTATGGGTTCGGCAACCGGCCGAACGCGCAAAGCGGCAACACGCCGACCAATGGCGGCAACCAGGCCGCACTGCCGGACCCGGGCCCCGTCAATGAAAAGCTCGCCGACACCGTCCATGCCATCTATCAGCAGCACCCGGTAAAGGTCTACGCGCAGTGGGAGATTGCGCGCTTCCTGAAGTCCAAGTACGGCCTGACCGATATGGTATCGATCGAGCCGGTGACCAATCCGGATGGCAGCATCACCTACCTGAGCACCGATGGCGTTGCCGCAAAGGTGGTGGAACTCGAACAGAACAATGCCGCCGCCATGGGGGTAGTGGGGGTCATTGGCTTCCGTGACCACGTCAAGCGCTGCGTGCTGACCTCGCGCGACCGCGGCATGAATGCCTTTGCCCCGGAAGGTGTGGAAATGCCTGGCGAATACGACGCACAATCGGGCCAGTCCTGGACGCGTCGGCGCGACCTCTACCTGCTGCACGATATGTCCGCCCAGGTGCAGAGGCTGCGCGCCATGGCTATCGCGGCGGCGTACCCCAACGGCTAGCGCACAAAAATATCCGGTTCTCCATGGAATAGTCCACGGCCCCCATGTGTATACGCAGGTACCCCCGGCCGCCGGCGAACGCCAGGCTCGGAAGAAAGGAGACCCTGCAATGCAACGGAGAACCCCACTCAATGGCGTCGGCACTGCGGCACGCATCGTGCCGGCGCTGTTCCTATGGGCAGCAAGCTTTGCCGCGCCAGCCCAGGATGCCCACCGGCATCACCAAACCATCCCGGGGCAGGCACCGCCGCCCTTTGTCGCCAGCACCGCAAAACCGTTTTCCGGCCTGATGGGTGACGCCATGGCCGTGATGGATCATGGCATGGCGCAGGCGGCCATGAACGGCATCCCCGACCATGACTTTGTCACCATGATGATTCCGCACCACCAGGGCGCGATCGACATGGCCAAGGCGCTGTTGCTGTATGGTAAGGACCCGGAGCTGCGCAATCTTGCCCAGGCCATCATCACCGAGCAGCAAAACGAGATCCGCCTCATGCAAGCCTGGCTCGAGCGCAGCCAGGCCAGGGCACCTGGCGCCGCCAATCCTCGCTAACCGGTGGACATCCACCGCCCGCATCGGGACCGAGTCATGAAAAGACATGCCCTTATCCTTGCCGTGGCCGCGCCTCTCGCAGTCGCCGCGCCGCAGCCACAGGATCGCGTTTATACCGCTGACCAGAACAGCAACACCGTTTCAGTGATCAATCCGGTGAGCAACACCTTGCTTGGGCAGATCCGCCTTGGCAACGCGCGGCCGGACGTGCTGTCGCCGCTATACAAGGGCGAGCTCAATGTCCACGGCCTTGGCTTCTCGCCAGACCATCGGACCCTGATCGCGATCTCGAACGGCTCGAATTCCGTCGCGTTCATCGATACCGCGACCAACAAGGTCAAGGGCATTGCCTATATCGGCCGCTCACCGCATGAGGGCTTCTTTACCGCGGATGGAAAAGAGGTGTGGGTCGTCGTGCGCGGCGAAGACTATATCTCCGTCATCAACCCGGTGACGTTCCGGGAAACCCGCCGCATCCCGACCACTGCAGGGCCGGGCATGGTGCTGTTCCATCCTGCCGGCAAGCTCGCCTTCGTGGTATCCAGCTTCAATCCCGTGGTGGATGTCATCGATGTCAGGACACACAAGGTGGTCAAGCGGCTCAATGTCACCAGCCCGTTTTCACCGTTCCTGCAATTCACGCCGGACTTCCGCGAGGTGTGGATGACGCACAAGGACGTGGGCAAGGTCACCCGCATCGACACCGAGAAACTGGAAGTGAAGGGCGTCTTCGACACCGGCTTCATCACCAATCACCTTGCCTTTGCCAGGACTGCGCGCGGCACGTTCGCCTATGTGACGGTGGGCGGGGAAAACGTGGTCAAGGTATTCACCACCGAGGCCGAACCGCGGCTGGCCGCGACCATTCCGGTCGGCGCGCTGCCGCACGGAATCTGGGCTGCCGACGACAGTTCACGCATCTATGTCGGCCTGGAAAACGGCGACGCCGTCGACGTGATCGACACCGCAACGAACCAGGTCATGACCCGCGTGCCGGTGGGCCAGGCGCCGCAGGCACTGGTCTATGTCTCCAACGCCGTGCCAGGCGGCGACGGGACCGCGAACCTTGTGCAGAGAGCAAACAGCGATCCGGTCAACATCGCCCTCAGGCCGGTCAATGGCGATGCCAAGGGCTTTGTGGTTGCGCGCAATCTCGGTGTTGTCGACGCGTTGGAGGTATCCCTGTTCAAGCTGAAGCCGCAAACCACCTACAGCGTCTATGTCGCAGGACAGGCCACGCCCGTGGCAAGCTTCCGCACCAATGCCGCCGGCATGGCCAACGGCACCGCCATTGGTCCGCTGCGCGAAGTCGTGACGACGCTTTCGCCAAAGAGCGCCACCCCGGCGAAACTGATCGTCATGGAGGGCGACGCGGCGGCGGATCCGGCTACGGCGGTGTTGGTGAGCGTGCCGTGAGCTGAGCCTGGTGACCTGGGTTGGCGGATCCCCGGCTAAAGCGCCAGGATCCATCCGCCCAGCGCCGCGCCGGCCACCGCCAGCACGGGGGACACGCGGCCGTAGACAAGCAGGCCGAAGGCCGCCAGCGCCAGGCCGAAATCCGCCTTCGAGTGAATCGCGCTGGTCCATACGGGGTCGTACAGCGCGGCGGCCAATACGCCAACCACGGAGGCATTGATGCCACCCATCGCGCTCTGTACCCCATCGCGCTGGCGCAGGCTTTCCCAGAATGGCAATGCGCCGGCCACCAGCAGAAACGCCGGCGCAAAGATCGCGAGAAGCAGTACCAGCGCGCCCACCCATCCACCCAATGGCGCGGGGGAGAGCGCCCCGAGGTACGCGGCAAAGGTGAACAGGGGGCCCGGAACGGCTTGTGCTGCGCCGTAGCCCGCCAGGAATGCATCATTGCCGACCCAGCCCGGGGGCACCACGCCAGCCTGCAGCAGCGGCAGCACGACATGCCCACCCCCGAAAACCAGCGCTCCGGCCTGATAGAAGACAGAAACGGCCGACACCGCCATGGAACCGGTCACAGCGGCAAGGGCAGGGAGCAGCACCAGCAGCACGCCGAACAGCGCGAGAAGCAGAACGCCGACCCGGCGACTCACACCGTAGTTGAGATGCTGGGCAGGAGGCAGATGGTTCAGCTGCAAGGTCCAGCGCGCAACCAGGCCACCCAGCACAATGGCAGCAACCTGGCCCACCGCACCTGGCACCGCGAGGACCAGAAGCGCGGCCACGACCGCGATGCCCGCGCGCAGCCGGTCCGGGCACAGCGACCTGGCCATGCCCCATACCGCCTGTGCGACAACCGCCACGGCGGCCACCTTCAGGCCGTGGACTGCCCCGGAATCCGCAACGCCGGACCAGCGCGCAACGCCAAAGGCAAACAGGACAAGTGCCATCGCAGAGGGCAGGGTAAAGCCCGCCCAGGCGGCCAGTGCGCCAAGCCAGCCCGCCCGCTGCAGCCCCAGCGCCATGCCAACCTGGCTGCTGGCAGGCCCCGGCAGGAATTGACATAGCGCGACCAGGTCCGAGTAGCTCTTGTCGTCCAGCCAGCGGCGGCGCTCCACGAATTCGGCGCGGAAGTAACCGAGGTGCGCGATCGGGCCGCCGAACGAAGTCAGGCCAAGTTTCAGGAACGCCCGAAGAACCTCTGGAACCGTGCCACGTGTTGCTGCGTCAGCGGCGCGGTTTGTGTCCTGAGCGGGGCTGGGGGGCATCGGCGGTGTTCTCGGTTAAGGTTTCATCGACCAGTTCCGCGAGCCGTGGGCGCAACGCCCCCCAGTGCCTGCCGGCCCTTGTATAACGAACTTCGATATTGTATCGAGACTACCTCGGGGTGGCATCGGCAAGCCGGAAGGCTTGAAGGGCAACCTGTCGGGCTTCTGGTCGCGCCGCATCGACGACACGAACCGCCTGGTCTATGCGGCGGATGATGAAGCGCTGCGCATTGTCAGCTGCCGCTACCACGACGGCGACAAGTAAGCTGACCACTTGGGTGTCAGGCGGGAAGCCAGAAGGCCCTGAGTGCCACCACAGCAATGGGGGCCGCGTCTCGCCTCCTGACCGCTTTCGCCCGCCTCATCCCTTGCCATAGTACCGGCTGAGGTAGTCCACGATCTGAGGGATGTCTTCGTCCTTGATGGGGGCGCCGAACGCCTTGACCATCTTGTTCACCGTGGCGGTCCAGCCGTTGCGATCGAGGAAGACCGAGTTCATCGGGATGTAGTCGATGCTATGGCAGCTGATGCAGTTGGCCATGACCTTGTCCTTGCCGGCACCGTCCTTGATCCTGATGCTCGCCTCATCGGCCAGCGCACTGCCCGTCAACAGGATGAGGCTGAGCAGCATGGCTTTCATGGCATCTCCCTCACACGATTTCGACTTCGACCCGCTGGACCACATTGTGGTGATAGCCCGCGGGATTGTGGATCAGCTCGAACGTCTGGGTGGCGCCCGCGCGGTTGATGGCCCTGGCCATGACGGCAAGCTTGCCGCTCTTGCCGGGCGTGAACCGCAGGCTGAAGAGCCGGAAGGCGTAGCGCCCGTGGTCCGGCCCAAGCTCGCTTGCTTGCCAGCTTCGCCCGCCGTCGGTCGAAACTTCCACGCGATAGATGCCGTAACCGCCGTCCCAGGCGATCCCCTTCACCTCCAGCAACGTGCCGCGCCGTATGCGCTGGCCTGGCAGCGGATTCGTCAGCAGCGAGTTCACCACCATCTCGGTGATCGGCATGTTGACGTCGGTTTCCTGGCTGACAAAGCGGTCGACCTGCGGAAACTTGCCCTTGGGGATGCGATAGGCGGGGTTCATCCAGAAGCCGGACAACGGCTTGGCCAGCGCACTGATCGAGACGATATGTTTGACCCAGTACGTCGCGGTCCACCCGGGCACGACGATGCGCGCAGGGTAGCCGTTCCAGTGCGGCAGCGGGGCGCCATTCATTTCCCAGGCGATCAGGGCGCTTTCCTCCATCGCCTTCCATGTCGGTATGCTCTTGACGAAGTCCGGCGTCTGCGCGATCACGGGTCTGTCCGCGCCGTCGAAGGCAATCTCCACGGCGTCCTTGCCGATCCCGGCCCTGGCTAGTACGTCCCTGAGCCTTGCGCCGCGCCATTTTGCATTGCCCATCGCGCCTGGCCCCCATTCCACGCCCGGCACGTGAGGCTGGAACAGGCCCCGCCGGTTGCCTGAGCACTGGCAAACCGCCGCCACCTCGAACGGCTCGAAGTCCTTCTTCAGTTGGGAAAGCGTCAGCTCGAACGGACTTGTGGCCGCCTCTCCGCCAATTCGCAGCCGCCAGTCGGCCTCGTTCACCTCGGGAATGGAAGCGAGGTGATAGCGCACGAAGAATGCATTGTTGGGGGTGAAGGCCTCACCGAAATATGCCAGTGGCGTTTCGTAGTTCGGTGGCCGGTAAGTCCGCTTGATGAGTGGCAGCTTGCCCGGCAGCGCGTCCAGCACCGCTGATTCCCGCGCGCCTTCAGGCAGTTCGGGCGTCATGTCTGCGATCGCCGCGAAAAGCGGTGCAGGCAGCACTGGCCCAGTGCCGGCGGCCAGCAGTCCGGCTCCGCGCTTGAGAAACGCTCTGCGTGTGGTCATGTCGCCCCCGTCCGAGGTCCACATGACATCACTCTAGTGCATGCCGCGCCATTGGCCCAGCAAGCGGCGGTCTGGCACCAAAGCTCATCCTGGGCCGCGGAAGAGCGGCTCACTCGCAGGCCAGCGTCGGGCCGAAGTCGGGAAGCTTGACGGCTTTCCGTCCGTCCGAGACCGGAGCCCGTCATGTCAGCAGGAGCCATTACCATGACGGTGCGGCAGATCGACCGGCTCAAGGTCGTTCAAGCGCTGGCAGATGGCTATCTCAAGCGCCTGCCAGACTCGGACATAATGAAATGGTCAGCCCGATCCCCCGATGCATCGCCTAGGCTGGAGGCGTTACTTCTCGGAGGAGACTGCCATGAGTGAAGTCGCGTTGATCGGCATTGATCTCGGCAAACATGTCTTTCACTTGCATGCCCAGGATTGCGGTGGGCATGAAGTCTGGCGCAAAAAGGTAACGCGCAAGCAGTTGCTCTTTCTGATGAGCAACTTCCCGCGCTGCAAGCTGGTCATGGAGGCCTGCGCAGGCGCACATTGCCTTGCGCGAGAACTGCAGGCACTCGGTCACGAAGCCAAGCTAATCGCGCCACAGTACGTCAAGCCGTTTGTGAAGGGCAACAAGAACGATTTCGTGGACGCGGAGGCCATTTGCGAGGCGGCTGCCCGACCCGCCATGCGTTTCGTTACGCCCAAGACAGAAGCCCAGCAAACGCTGGCCGCGCTGCATCGCGTCAGGGAAGGGTTGGTGCGGGAACGCACGGCAACTGTCAATCGCATTCACGGCATTCTGCTCGAGTTTGGCATCAGCTTACGCGTCGGCATGCGTGTCATTGAGCGGCTGCCCGCCACGATGGCGGAGCACACGCTGCCTCCCAGGCTCGTGCAGGTACTGGACCGCTTGCACTCCCATTTCAAGTACCTTGACGACCAGGTCAAGCAAGTGGAGTCTGAACTCTCGCAGCAACTCAAGGAAGACGACAACGCTCAGCGTCTGCTAGCCATCCCGGGCATCGGAGCCGTCACCGCCAGCTTGTTGGCCGCAGAACTTGGTGATGCCAAGCATTTTCGCTCCGGCCGAGATTTCTCCGCATCGATCGGACTGGTACCCAGGCAGTACAGCACCGGTGGACGCCCGGTTTTGCTGGGTATCAGCAAGCGGGGCGACAAGACCATGCGGTGTCTGCTGATTCAATGCGCCCGAGCCGTGATGACGCGCCTGCACCGACGCACCGATGCGCTCGGAGACTGGATTCGGAAGATGCTGGTACGGCGCCATTCAAACGTGGTCGCGTGTGCCTTGGCCAATAAGCTTGCAAGAATAGCGTGGGCGGTGCTGTACCGTCGCAGTGATTACCGAATCCCGGTAGCGGCGGTGAGCTGAAGGTCACCGACCGCGCTGATTTGTGTGTTAGTTCTGGTTTTGCGACGTTGACTTTGATGACCTAACGGCCCAGTGGCCCGGCGGACACCCTGGTAAATTCGATAGCTGTCACAAGCTGCGGACATTTTTAGGACTACCGGGCGCGATTTTCATCATGGTGTTTAGCCCCTACAAACAAGTGTCCAGCCGGTTTTGACTTGTCGGGCGGCCAGCTAAATTCAAATGTCGGTGCGAGCGTGCTTTTTGTGCGGGGTTGGCGTCTTTTGCGGGGTTGCGGTGGGGCAGTGGTGCTGGCCTGAGACGACCGAGTCTGGCTCAGGGTGGGGCGGTGACAGCGCGGTGGGCAAAGTTAAAATGTCCGCCTGCTGATGGAGCGGCGCCGCAGTGATCGCGCGCTCCAGATCGAGCCGGTTGATCAGCCGCTGCCGCTTGGTGCTCAGCGACGGATGCGGCGGGCGCGGCGGCGCGCCGGCCAGCGTGCGCGACGGCCCGGCCTGCTGGCGGCTGTCGCGCCGCGCCTGCACCTGGGCCGCGATCGCCAGCACGTGCCCGAGCCGCTTGTTCTCGACGATCGCGCCCTGGTCGATCGCGCCCAGCCGGTCATAGGTGGTGTAGGGCAGGGCAGCGCCATCGGCCCACAGCTCGATCCGGCCATCCGGATACTCGGCCACCTCGAGGTAGCGGTGGATCAGGCGCCGGTGCTCGGGCCGGTCCTCGAGCAGATACATCACCTTGTCGTACTGCAGCGTGAGGCTGGCCGACACCTTGCGCCACTCGCGCCAGCAGAAGATGCGCGCCAGGTCCTCGTCGCCACGCAGCGGCCGGTGCGCGTCGAAATCGCGCTTGGGCACCTTGGCAAAGCGCGCGTTGAAGTCGGCCATGAAATGCGGGGCAAAGGCGTTGGCGGCGGCCATGGCGCTGATCCCGCGCAGCCGCAGCTCCTTGACCAGCCGGTCCTGCAACGTGCCGTTCATCCGCTCGACCCGGCCCTTGGCCGGGCTCGAATTGGCGCACAGGATGTCGATGTTGAGCTCGAACAGCGCGCGCCCGAACTGTGTGTAGCCGCGGCCTTCGGCTGCGTCTCGCCGGTTGACGCGGAAGATGCCAGCCTTGTCCGAATAGAACGCCATCGGCTTGCCGTGGCGCTCGACATAGGCGCGCGTGGCGGTGAAATAGGCCGGCGTCGATTCGCTCGGCACGAACAGCAGCTGCATCAGCCGCCCGGTGGCATCGTCGACAAACACCAGCAGGGTGCAGGCCGGCGCCCGCTCCTCGAACCAGGCATGGTCGCTGCCATCGATCTGCACCAGCTCGCCCAGGCACGCGCGGCGATTGCGCGGCTGGTGTACCTTGGGCGGGCGCTGCTTCCTGGGGATCCAGAAACCGGCGTCGATCATGATCCGGCGCACCGTTTCCTTGGCCAGATCGATGCCATGGCGCTCGCGCAGCTTCTCGGCGGCCAGGGTCGGGCCGAAGTCGGCGTAGGTATCGCGGATCAGCCCGCGCACGCGGGATTCGAGGCCGGGCGGGAGCTGGCGGTTGCTGTCACGGCCACGCTTGCGCGAGCCCAAGCCACTGGGACCATCCTCGCGGTAGCGCAGCACCAGACGTTCCACCTGACGCCGCGACAAGCCGAGTTTCTCGGCCGCGCGCCAGACCGCCAAGCCATGGTCGACTACGGCCTGAATCACCTTGAGCCGATCGAGTTCGCGCATCGTCATCGTGATGGTCTCGGGCATGCGCATCGCGGCCTCCGGTCTTGGACAGACGGAAAGCCGCCAGCATGCCAGCCTTGGCAAGGGGGTACGACATTTCTATTTGGCTCAAGTACGACATTACTAATTAGCCCTGACAAACATCGCATAATAAGTGTTATGTCAAATCATAGTACGTTTCTGGCGCCTGCTACAGCAAGCGCTGCGAACCGTCCAGACAAGCCCGGGACCCGCACCGAGCTGACCGGCAGCAAGCCAGCAAATCCAACACCTCCCGCTTCGAAACGCCTGTTTCCTGCAGGCTTTTTTTTTTTCGACCGCTAGCGAGGTCAAGGCACGGCTGGGCGGCGTGCATGGCTGCACGCACCTGACGGAACTGATCGGCGTGCTGGCAACCACCTGCCATGCAGGCCATCTTTGCCCTGCTGCGCACCGAGCGCGGCAGCCGCCCGTCGGCCGACGAGCAAGGCCCGATGCCAATGCCGACGCTGGTCAACAGCTGCCACACCCACCGCATCGACGGCGAAGCCATCAGGGTGCACTGGCCGGAACCCGGCGCGCCGTCGCGCGCGAGCCGTCTCGACCGGGCCCCGCCGAGCGAAGGCCCATATTCCCGCGCCCTGACAACGGAGCCGGCCCGGACAAACCGCCCCGTTGCCCCGCCCTGCTCAGGACAGGCATTCCCCGCTGTCGCGCGCTTCGGTGCGAGCGCCGTCAGTGAAGCCATCGCGCGAGCTGATGCGGGCGCCATCGGTGTAGGGGTCAGGCTTGCGCATGCCGTCCCGGTACGGATCAAAGCCACGGACCGCACACACTGACCTGCCCTGATGCGCGACCACGGGCAGCATGGTTGCCTCGGTGGCCGGACGGTGCGCGCCATCGGTAAAGGCGTCGCGCTGGCCGCTGTGTCCCGGCGCGGCAACGATCAGCGCATCAGCATATGCACCGGCGTTGGCGGTCTGGCTGAGCCCGGCGGCAAGTGCGGCAGCGGCAAGCAGGGTCTTGGCAAGAGTCTTATGCATTGCTATCTCCAACAGGGGTGGCGGCGGCGTTGCGCGACGGCACTCCTCGTGCAGGCGATCAGCTACGGAACGGTACGGCCCGCACGGGATCGCCTCTGCCGTGCAAGCCGTTGCCTGGCGCGGGCCGGCTGCCATCCGATCGTGGCAGCGGCTTCGCGCCGGACTCCGGGATAAGGGGTACCTGCGCCCCATGTCGCGATCGTGTTGCGTCAGCCGGGCCTGATGTTCTGATTCACGCGGAACAGGTTGGCCGCGTCGTATTTGCGCTTGATCTCCGCCAGTCGCGCATAGTTATCGCGGTACGACGCCTTCACGTTGTCATTGCCCTCGTCCATCATCATGTTGATGTAGCCGCCGCCAGCCGAGTGCGGATGCAGGGCCAGCCAGTAGTCCTTCGCCCACTGCATGATGCGATCGTTGTTGGCCGGGTCGGGATCCACGCCGACAATCACGCTGGCAAAGTTGGCATCGCGGTAGCTGAAGGCGGTGTCGTCGCAACTGGCGCGATGCGCTGCACCATTGACCGGATACAGGTGCATGGTCGAGTGCATCGACGGCAACTGCTGCCCGTACTTGATATGCAGATCGATGGCCTTGTCGCTCAGGTCGCTGACGAAGTCGGCTTTCCAGTACCACTGCAAGCCCGCCGGATACAGTCCGTCGAACAGGCTCTGCAGGACAGGCCAGGGGATGGGCCCGGCAAAGTCCACCGCCGGCGGCATGGCCTCGCGAATCGGACGGAAGTGCGCTTCGGCCTGGTCGAGCGGGCCGGTGTAGCACCACACCACGGCGCACATCTTCTGCAGGTGAACTTCCTCCGGGAACGGCGCCGCGGGCGGCACAGTGACGAAACCGAACCAGCCATTGATGTCCTGCGGCGCGCTCAGGATGAAGTCGCGCCACCATGTCATCAGCTCGCGTGCCTGCTCCATCGGCCACAGCATCGGGCCGCCATAGACCGTGGCAACGGGATGAGCCTTGAACTCGAACGACGTCACCACGCCGAAGTTGCCACCGCCGCCGCGCAACGCCCAGAACAGGTCGGCGTTTTCGTCGTCGCTTGCGGTAACGACGCGCCCGTCGGCCAGAACGACCTCGGCGCTGATCAGGTTGTCGATCGTCAGGCCGTAGGCGCGGCTGAGGTAGCCGATGCCGCCGCCAAGCGTCAGTCCGCCCACGCCAGTGGTCGAGATGAAGCCACTCGGCGTCGCCAGGCCGTAGGCACTGGCGGCGTGATCCACATCGCCCCAGGTGCAGCCACCGCCAACCCGCAGTGTCTTGCGTCCGGCATCGACAAACACGCCCTTCATGGGCGACAGGTCGATCACCAGTCCGCCATCGCATGTGCCGAGCCCGGCACCATTGTGTGCACCGCCACGCACGGCCAGCAGCATCCCGCCGTCGCGCGCGGCGTTCACCGCCGCGATGACGTCCGCAACATCGACGCAGCGCGCGATGATCGCAGGACGCTTGTCGATCATGCCGTTGTACACGGCACGCGCCTGGTCGTAAGCCGCGTCGCCCGGCTGAATCAGTTGTCCCCGAAAAATCGCCTTGAGTGCGGTTGCAACGGGTTCGCTCAACGAAGCTTCCATGGTTGTCTCCTGTCCGGTTGGTATGCAGGAGTTTTAGCAACCTCGGCGTTTCGAAAGCGTTAGGCAAGCCGTTACATGGGGGATTCCGCCTCCCGACCGGCGCACGGTGGTCGAGCCGAAACTAACGCGCGAGTAGCGCCCGCGCCTTGACGATGTCGGGCTGATCGAAGCCCTCGGTGAATCGCGCAAGCGGCGCCTCGACCACCTCATGCGGATTGGCGCGTCCCTGCGACGTTCGCAGCGTTGTCCATGACAAAGTGGCACGCAGTTCAAGCGGGAGCGCGCGTTGGGCCGTGGCGATCTCGATCGCCTTGATCAGCGATGACTCGGCTTCGGCAAGGTTTGCCCTGCTGCGCAGCAGCAATTCACCGCGCAGACGGTACAGCTCGGCGTCCACCCAGTGCTCGCCAGTGCGCCCGGCGCATTCGAACGCCTGGTCCAAAGCCGCCAACGCAGCCTCGGTCTCTCCTACGTCGCCCAGGCATTCAGCCAGCATGCCCAGATAGAGCGGCAGACGCAGGCGTGCGCCCGTCGCGTGAAAGCCCTCGATCGCCGCCTGCATCGCCACCACGGCGTCGGCGCTGGGCGACTGCTTGGCGTTCGCCCAGGCGAGCAGGATGCCTGCCCAGGCGAGGTAGTAGCCTACGTGGTACTGCTCGGCGATCTCGTGTGCCTGGCGGGCATAGTGCAGCGTGTGACCGTGCTCATGTCGTAGCGCGTGCTGCGTTGCTAGATATGACAGCGCGAGCGCCTGGGAGAACGGGTGTGCTACCCGGTTCGCCACCTCTAGCGCTTCGCGTCCACGCTGAAGGGCCTGATCGGCAAGCCCCCTGAACCACAATGCATGCGCCGACCACGCGGCGGCCAGCACGCCGAAGTTACCGCCCATCAGGGACGCATGCTCGGCATGCTGGGCTTCGTCATAAGCGCCGTGGGCGCGTTGGTACGCGGGCTCGGCAGCCATCCAGTCGCCTTGCTGGACCAGACTGCCCATGACGCTGGTCCATGCCATCACCGAGTAAGTACCGGAGCCCAGCGGCCCCAATCCCGCAATCAGTTCCTCGCTCAGGCTACGTGCCTGTGCAAGTTCCGCCCTCACCACCAGGAAGAATGAAAGGCTGACCTGGGCGAGTGCTTGCTGGTTGGCGTCACCCGCCAGCCGGCTCAGTTCCAGCGCGCGTCGCAGCGGCGCCTCCAGTTCGGGGGCGGCCCAGCCTCGGGCGATGCGAATCGGTGGCGCCAGGTCGAGTTGCAGCGCCAGCGATTGACTGGCGCACTCCTGCGGATCGGCAATCCGCTCCGCTTGCACCAGCCCGCGCGTCAGCCATGCAATGGCATCGTCATAGGCGTACACACGTTGCGCCACGCCGGCCGCGCGCCGATAGAATACCGCCGCCTGGGCTGGCAGGCCCGCCCGCTCATAGTGCGAGGCGATCTGCGCGCTTTCCGCGTCGGGCGCATCGCCTGGCGCCTGCTCGAGCGCTCGCGCCACGCGCAAATGCAGGCGGCGGCGCTGCAGCGGATTCACGTCGGCGTATGCCACGTCGCGGATCTTGTCATGGCTGAAGTCAAAGGCCAGGCCGCTATCGTCGGTCTGGCGCACGATGCGCCGTTGCCACAGCTCGTCCAGCGCGCCTGCCAGGGCATCCTCGCCGAGGTCGCTTGCCTGGGCGAGGATGTCGGTCGTGAACGCCCGTCCGATGATTGCAGCAACCCCGACGATATCGCGGGCGCCCGGAGGAAGCTGCGCCAGCCGGTTCGAGATGATGGTGTACACCTTGGGCGGCAACTTCGACGCCATGCCGCCCTGTGCATCCCCGACCGGCATGGTGTCGGAGCGGGCCCGCATCATTTCGACCGCAAACAGCGGGTTACCCTCGCTCTCCTCGAACAGCCGGGTTGCCTCCGCGTCGGCCAGCGGCCGGTCAAGGATCTGGGCCGCTATCTTTGCCGTTTCGGCGGCATCGAGTGTCCCCAACGAGATCTCGATGAACTGGTCGTCGCGGCGCAGTGCGTCCAGCAGCCGGCTAGCCGCGTGTAGCGGCATGATTTCCTCGGGGCGCGCCGTTGCGACCACCATCAGCCTTGCCGCCACGTCGAAACGCATCAGGAAGCGCAGCCATTCGAGCGTCTCGCCGTCGCACCATTGCAGGTCGTCGAGCAGCAACAGGAGCGGCCCGCCTTGTGCAAGCACCGCTCGCGCAAGCGCCTCGAAGAACCGTTGGCGTTGCCAGTATTCGGTAAGCGGCGACGGCGGCGACAGTCCGGATTGCTGCGTGAGGAGTTCGGGCAACAGGCGCGTGACCTCGGTCAGCCACAGTCTGTCGAGCTTGCCGATCGCGCCACTCAGGCCAGGGCTGCGCAGCCAACCGGTCACCGGCGCAAATGCGAGCTGTCCCTCGGCCGCATAGGCGCGCGAATGCGCCACGGTGATGCCTTGCTCGGCCAGATGGACGAGCAGTTCCTCCGCCAGGCGCGATTTGCCGATGCCGGCTTCGCCCAGGATCAGGACAAACTGCTTGTCGCCCAGCTGGGTACGCTGCCAGACTTCAACAAGCCGGCGCCATTCGCCATGCCGGCCAATCATTGGCAGCATCGCATCCCGCGGGCGTTGGCGCTGCATTGACGCGGCCTGCCCGGCCAGCCGCGCATAGGCCTCGCGCATGGGTTCGCCGGGCAGGACGCCCAATTCGCGAGCGAGCGTTTCCACACAGCTACGATAGGCGCGCATGGCCGATGCGTGATCGTGGTTCAGCGCATGCAGGCGCATCAGCGCCATGCAGGTGGGTTCGCGGCAGGGGTCGAGCCGCTGCAACTGCTGCGTGTACTTCAACGCCTTTGCATAGTCGCGCCGGTCCTCGCTCAGTTGACCGAGGCGCGCGAGCGCCGCGATGCACTGTTCGCGCAATCTTTCGCGCTCGGGGTGGATCCACTCGTCATGGCAGTTGGCCAGCAGGTCACCGCGATAGAGATCCGCGGCATGCGTCAGCTGCTCTTCTTCAGCGCCTGCGTCGCCGTGCCTCGAGGCCCTGGCCGCAGCCGCAAGCGCAGACTGGAACTGCGCAACATCGAGGTCGGGCGCCGAATCGGGCAGCCATCGCACCGTTTGCGCATCGGCATGGACAAACTGATCAGCCTCCGGCCAGGTCTTGCGCAGTTGAAACAGCAGTTGACGCAGGGCATTGCGCGCCTGCGTTTGGGAGGAATCAGGCCAGAATAGTACTGCGAGCTGCTGCCGCGTCTGCGGTGCATCGCGATGCAGGACAAGGCAGGCGAGCAGCGCCTGCAAGCGGGGGGAGTTTGCGTTAAACAGGGGCGCGTCAGTGCCGTCGAGCTGGAAGTCGCCAAACAGACGGACAGAGTAGCGGGCCTGGGAAGTCATGCTGGAGCGCAATGCGGCACAAAGCGGTGGGTAGCTCCTGTAGGCAGCGTGCGGTGCCCACTGCGGTAGCGCTCGCGCAGGAACTCTCCAACACCCAAGCCCGTGTGAGCGCCATTCGTGACTATACTCGCGTTGGCGCGTCCCATCCGGCCAGCATCGGGGACGGGCAGTTCTCTCACGTGAGAGATATGGCGCCAAGTTTGGTGAGAAGGCAGCAGCGGCATCGGATCGGCTGGGGTAAGGAGAAATAGCATGGTGGAGACTTCTCTTGGGCCGCCACGTTCCTGCGCGTAACTCTCTTCGTGTACTAGGATCGAATAACTAGAGCCCATCAGGAAAGGGGACGGTCATGCAACGACGTGTCACTGTCGGTGACCATCAGGTTTCGATCGAAGTGGAGCAAAAGTACGATCCTGACGCGCCTGCGGTTGCCATCGGGTATACGGTGCGCTATTCGATTGCGCGTACCGACGGGCGGCCGGTCAGGAATGGCCTCCTGAGCGTACAGTCCTATGAACTGATAGACGGTACGGAACACTTTCCAACCATAGAAAGTGCGCTGGATTACGGCGAGGCAAAGGCACGTAACGACATTGCGACGTTTTAGCGGCTACCTCGCGCAGTGATCAAAACCCCGCTTCGGATCAGGAATCTTTGCCCAGGGCTCGGCGCCTGGACCACGGGACGGTAAAGGATCACTTAGCCTTCTGAACATAGATCGGTGAATGGAGGAGGCAAATACCTGACAAGAGTACTCCGCAAGTCACGCCCACTTCGGATGCGCGCTCTCGGATTTCGCCCTCCCCCGCTAGCCCAGTGACCTATGTACCTGAAGCAATACCCGGAATCACTCTCTCCATGGCATGGCCATCGAAAACGCGATTCGCTAGAACGGCTATCCTCTGCCCGGCTGAATCAGCGGAAGGCATGTTTTCTCAGAACCAGGAGCGCATCATGTCAATTGGACTCTTAGGACCTTGGCCAGGCGGCGTACGGCGACGTCAAGGCGGATATCAAGAGGCTGAGCAACAGGAATCAGGAGACACCCATGCTGGAGACGACGCTGAATCAGTTCCCTCCGCCGGAGCAGGAAGCTTTCCGCGAGACCTGTCTGCGTAACGGGGTCGCACCCGACGGATTTACCGTAACAGCGGTTGAAGACGCTGCAGGCACTGTGCCGGCACGCGGGCGCACCGTCTCGGTAGGCTTCGGGAGGGAAATCCGCCAATACAACGGAAACCTGGGTGCGCAATGGACTGTCGATTTCGAGGACGACCTGAGATCGCGCGTGTTCGGCTGAGCCTTGCGTCTCTGCGCCACCGTTGCGCCCGGTACGCAAGCGCACCGACTTCTTGCGCCTATGGGGACAACATTGCTTCCGCACAGGCCGTCAGGTCGGCAAGTAGCGGCAACAGGCGCGGCTCTATGGGTGCCGCGCAACGATGCTCAGCGATTCGCGACGCTCGCCTTGCGCTGCCTCTGTACGCTGTCGCACCGCGAGCCCATCCGCTTTGAGCTAGGCTGAATTCGTACATCGAGCACCGGAGCGAAAGAACCGCCGCCAGATCAACGCCAGTCACACAGGCCCATCATGAACTTCATTACCAGCGCCGGCCCGCTAATCTCGTTGATTGCCGGCATCCTTATTCTTGTCATTCCGCGGCTGCTTAACTATATCGTCGCCATTTACCTCATTGTCATCGGCCTGCTCGGACTGTTTGGCGGGCACCTGCGCTGAGCGGCGGCGGGGCCGCTCACCACCTTCCGGCACGAAAGCAAAAGCCCCGCGCGGATGGCTCCGGCGGGGCTTGGGCGAATCTGGTTGCGGGGGCAGGACTTGAACCTGCGACCTTCGGGTTATGAGCCCGACGAGCTGCCAACTGCTCCACCCCGCGGGGCAAAATATACGCTGATTGGCGGCACCTGGATACCCCTTCCTCCAAAAAAACTGTGCAGATTGCCGGGCAGGTCTTTTCGGGCCGACCGCTTTTGGCATAGGTTCCCCGGAAGCTCGCTCTTGCTGGAATCTCGCTACAAGGGAAATCCACCTTTGCCAAGGCGTGTCCTGGCGCGTTGCCACGCCCTCGATCCAGGTTGCAAGTTCGGCGTAACCTGGCCTGGTGGCATGCAGTGCCGCAGAATCCACTGGCCGAAGCAGCGCAAGGATGTCACGCCGCGGCTCAATCGAACCGCTACATGCCGGCGCCTGAGCTGCCAAGGTCGGACTGGATTGCGGCCAGTTTGACATACAAGGTGCTCCGCGAAATTCCCAGCGTCCTGGCGGCCATGGACATATTGCCGTGGGAATTCGCGATCGCATCGAGTATCGCTTGTCTTTCCATTTCCTCAAGACGACCGGGCGGGGCAGCCATTGAAGGCGAGGTGGAATCCGAGTCCTTTGGCGTCTGCGCGATGCTCGGGGGTAATAGAGACATATCGATGATGTGGCCTTCGCTGAGCGCGAACATCACCTCGAAGACATTCTGCAGCTCACGTATGTTGCCCGGCCAGCGGTAGCGCAGAAGCGCCTGCCACACGGCGGGTTCAGGCTGCTTGGGCGCACAGCCATACTTGCGCGCCAGTTTGCTGTTGAGATGCGCAATGATTGCCTCGATATCGCCAGGCCGGTCGCGCAGCGGCGGCAGTAGCAGGCTGACGACGCAGAGGCGGTGGTACAGGTCTTCGCGGAAGCGCCCGGCGGCGATCTCCTTCTGCAGATCGCGGTTAGTGGCAGCGACGATGCGCACCGAAACGCGCCGCTCGCGGGTATCGCCCAGGCGGACCACAACGCCATCCTGCAGCACGCGCAGCAGGTGGGGCTGCATTTCAAGCGGCATCTCGCCGACTTCGTCCAGAAACAGCGTACCGCCGTCGGCCTGCTCAAACTTGCCCGCCAGGCCGCCACGGCGGGCGCCTGTAAAGGCGCCATCGGTATAGCCGAAGAGTTCGCTGGCCAGTAGCTCACGGGTGAAAGCGCCGCAGTTGACGGCAATGAACGGACCCTCGGGGCGATTTCCCGCGCGATGCAGCGCCCGGGCAAAGAGTTCCTTCCCGGCTCCGGTCTCGCCCAGCAGCAGTACCGGCAGGTCGAGAGGGGCGATACGGCGCGCGCGCGCCTTGGTTGCCTCCAGCACCTCGCTGGTCCCGATGATCTCGCCAAATGCATCGTTGGCTGCCATCGGTGCCGTGGCCATGGGCAGCGATACGGCGGGTCGATGCTGGCGCGCCCCGAGCGGGATCACCAGCATCGTACCCAGCATGCCGTCATGGTCCTTGATGGGGTGCAGCCATTCCGGTCGCAGCCATTGCGGGCGTTGGCAGCACCGGTCGATATCGGGCAGTGTCAGGTCGAGTCCTGGCACCTGCCCGCCAAGTTCGCAGGGCAGCCGCACGTCATAGCTCTCCCGCGCCGCCGGCGCATTGCCGTTGGTACGGACAATGCGCCCGCGGCTGTCGACGAGCACAACGTAGTCGCTGGCGTAACGGATGAAATGATCGATCGATCTGGTCAGCAGACGCTCGTGCAGGGCAACGTTGCGGCGGGCCAGTTCGCATTCGATCTGGCTGGCGGCAGCCACCACCAGGCCCAGGGTGTGGCCATGGAAAGTCTCCTTGACGCCGGATATATCCACCACGCCCAGCAGGGTGCGCCCAAAGGGGTCAAAAATGGGGGCCGCGGCGCAGGTCCAGCGTTTGACGTCCAGGCAGAAATGCTCGTTGGCATGGATCTGAACCGGAGCGGCGGTGGCGATCGCGGTGCCGATGGCATTGGTACCGATGACGTCCTCATTCCAGCAGCCGCCAGTGGCCAGGTTGATCCTCTCACCGACGCTGCGCGCCCGGGTCTCGCCATTGAGCTGCAGAATGGTGCCACCCGGGTCGCAGAGCATGATGAGGGTACCGCATTCGCGCAGGATCTCGCGCAGGCCCTCGAGCGCCGGACGCGCGGCATCGCACAGGTCCCGGCTCTGCCGCTGCAACTGGCGGACATGTTCGGCGGCTGCGCCCGGTGCGGAATGCTTGGCAGGATCAACGGCCTCGGACCGGCATCGCTGCCAGGATGCGAGGACAACGCTTCGCACCCCCTTCGCTTCCAGGGGCTGGTCCTGCAGAAAACGCTCCCAAGCCGACGCCACAACCAGTTCGTCGCCGATGCGGGGGATCAGGGCGCCGAAATGTGAAGATGGCATCGGGGCGATCACTATCCGTTGACTGCAGTAACCGTAAGCCCTTGCTATCCCCAAGTCAACAAGCTCTTTTCAGAATGATTTGTGCCCTGCAGCAAAGCAACCAGAAGGTGTCCGGTTTCCGGTCATCGTGGCTTCAGGTGTCCGGAAACCGGACAGCGACATTGGTCTTTTCCGGCGCGCCAGGGCACGGGTTCAGGCAGCGGCTTGCGGTGAATTCCCGAACGTCCCTCACTCGAATCCGAATCGGGAAGCCGCTCGCACCACCGGCACGCTTCGCGAGGCTCTGAGCGCGAGCGGCCTGATAGCGTTGCGGCACGCAGCCAGCACATCGTTTGCCCAGGATTTCCAGACCTCGATCTGATCGCTGCAGCTCTCGCCATATATGCACCACATACAGAAGTGCTCGCAGTTATTGGAAATCAGGCGATAGCGATCTTCGCCGAGGCGGGAGTAGGCGCGCTGGACGGCCTCAACCCCAGCGAACCTGGCTCCGGGGCTTTGCCGGACCCAGACCGGACGCCCTTGCGCGAATTCCGCAAGCGTGACCTCGTGCACCGGGCCGCGACGCAGTGACCGCGACAGACCCGCGTAGTGCACGACCTTGCCGCTCCCCGCATAGACGCCATGATGCGTGTAGCCAAGGCGATCGGTGACGAGATGGGCTCCGATCGCCGGGTCCGTGTCGGCAATCCCTTCGACAATCAGGCGACTTGTCTTCGTTGAATCTTTCATGAGCTTCACCACGTTTCGCTGCCATTCGCATGGAACCAGCGCACAAGGCGTGCCAGCGCAGCAAGCGGCCTGCGTGGTGGAGAACAGGAAAACCAAAGTGCATCGCAGCAGCGACAGGCAAGCGCCCTTCCCCAGGCCCGGCGCGATCCGCGCCGGGCAATCGTCAATGCGGCCACGGCTGAAGCCGGTGCTTGCCTGAGGACAACCGCATTGAATTACTGGCCAGAGGGCGTCCGATTCCCGGACACCTGCCGTGCAGGGTGTCGGGAATCCGGACAGTGACAGCAGCCCCCCGCTACCAGCGGCGTGGCCAGGAAATGCGGGCAACCCGTTGATTTCCATCGCGTACGAGGCTGCTCACCGGTTCCCGTCAGGCTTGGCACGCGCCTTGCCATGGATGGTTCGTGGGATCTCCCACCATGACTACACCAATGACAGGAGGCAACATGCAACCGCAGTCCACCGTACAGGTGATGGGCATCGATGCTGGCGGCACGATGACCGACACATTCTTCGTGCGCTCCGATGGCCGCTTCGTGGTCGGCAAGGCGCAGAGCAATCCCGGCGACGAATCCCTTGCCATCTACAACTCTTCCGAAGACGCCCTCGCCCACTGGGAGCGGACCGTGGATGACGTCTATCCGGAGCTGGTGACTTGTGTTTACTCCGGGACGGCAATGCTCAACCGCATTCTCATGCGCAAAGGCCTTGCCGTCGGCCTGATCTGCAACCGCGGCTTCGAGCAGATCCATTCGATGGGCCGTGCGCTGCAGAGCTACCTGGGCTATGCCCTGGAGGACCGCATTCACCTGAACACCCACCGCTACGACGAGCCGCTGGTGCCCGTCTCGCGCACGCGCGGCGTCACCGAGCGTACCGACGTGCAGGGGAAGGTGGTCATCCCGCTGCGTGAAGACGAAGTCCGCCAGGCAACCCGGGATCTGGTGGAGGCCGGCTCGCAAGCCATCGTCATTTGCCTGCTGCAATCCCACAAGAACGAATCCAGCGAGCAACGCGCCCGTGACATCGTGCGCGAAGAGCTCAAAAAGCTGAAGGCGGATATCCCGGTCTTCGCCTCGGTGGACTATTACCCATCGCGCAAGGAGAGCCACAGGATGAATACCACCATCCTCGAGGCTTACGGCGCGGAGCCTTCGCGGCAGACCCTGAAGAAGGTCAGCGATCGCTTCAAGAAGCACGGCGCCAAATTCGACCTGCGGGTGATGGCCACGCACGGTGGCACCATCAGCTGGAAGGCCAAGGAACTCGCACGCACGATTGTCTCCGGCCCCATTGGCGGCGTCATCGGCTCCAAGCTGTTGGGTGAGTACCTGGGCGACGAGAACATTGCCTGCTCCGACATCGGCGGCACCAGCTTCGACGTGGCCTTGATCACCAAGGGCAATTTCGCCATCAAGTCCGATCCCGACATGGCCCGCCTGGTCCTATCGCTGCCCCTGGTGGCGATGGACTCGGTCGGTGCCGGCGCCGGCAGCTTCGTGCGCCTGGACCCCTACAGCAAGTCGATCAAGCTCGGCCCGGACAGCGCCGGCTACCGCGTCGGCACCTGCTGGCCGGAAAGCGGGCTCGACACGGTGTCGGTCTCCGACTGCCACGTCGTGCTCGGCTACCTGAACCCGGAGAACTTCCTGGGCGGTGCCATCAAGCTTGACGTGCAGCGCGCCCGCGACCACATCAAGGCGCAGATCGCCGACCCGCTCGGCCTGTCGGTCGAGGATGCCGCCGCCGGCGTCATCGAGCTGCTCGATCTCACGCTCTCCGAGTACCTGCGCGCCAACATCAGTGCCAAGGGCTACAACCCGGCGGAATTCACCTGCTTCTCATACGGCGGCGCTGGCCCGGTGCACACCTACGGCTACACCGGGGGCGTCGGCTTCAAGGACGTCGTCGTGCCGGCCTGGGCGGCCGGCTTCTCGGCCTTCGGCTGCGCCTGCGCTGACTTCGAGTACCGCTACGACAAGTCGGTGGACCTTGGTGTCGCCCAGCACGCCCCCGACGCCGACAAGGAAGCCGCCTGCAAGAGCCTGCAAGAAGCCTGGTCTGAACTCGCAGTCAAGGTTATCGACGAATTCGTCCTCAACGGCTACAAGCCCGAGGACGTGCTGCTGATCCCCGGCTACAAGATGCAGTACATGGGCCAGCTGAATGACCTCGAAATCGTCTCGCCCGTGACCAGCGCGGCCACCGCCGCCGACTGGGACCAGATCGTCGAGGCCTTCGAGAACACCTACGGCCGCGTCTACGCGAGCTCTGCCCGCTCGCCGGAACTGGGCTTCTCGATCACCGGCGCCATCCTGCGCGGCACCGTCGTGACCCAGAAGCCGGTGCTGCCGGAAGACGCGGATGCCGGCCCGACGCCGCCCCAAAAAGCCTATCTTGGCACCCGTCCTTTCTACCGCCACAAGAAGTGGGTGGATGCCGCGCTCTGGAAGATGGAAGCCCTCAAGGCCGGCAACCATATCGTGGGTCCAGCCATCATCGAATCCGACGCCACGACCTTCGTCGTGCCCGACGGCTTCGAAACCACGATCGACAAGCACCGCCTGTTCCATCTCAAGGAAGTGAAGTAAGGAGACCCGCCATGAACATGATGAGCAATAAAGAAGTCGGCTTCGCCGACCTGCTGCAGAACGGCCAGACGCTCAAGCAGCACCGCGACGGCATCATCGAGCGCACCAAGGCCACCGGCCACTACAACGGCCTCGAGAAGCTGGAATTCCGTGACAGCGACCCGATCGGCTACGAGAAGCTGTTCTCCAAGCTGCGCGGCGGCCTGGTGCATGCCCGCGAGACTGCCAAGAAGATCGCCGCCAGCCCCATCGTCGAGCAGGAAGGCGAACTCTGCTTCACGCTCTACAACGCCGCCGGGGACTGCGTCCTGACTTCGACCGGGATCATCATCCACGTCGGCACCATGGGCGCGGCGATCAAGTACATGATCGAGAACAACTGGGAAGCCAACCCCTGCATCAACCCCGGCGACATGTTCACGACCAATGACTGCGCCATCGGCAACGTCCACCCCTGCGATATCGCCACCATCGTGCCGATCTTCTGGAAGGGGCGGCTGATCGGCTGGGTGGGCGGCGTCACGCACGTGATCGACACCGGCTCGGTGACGCCGGGCTCGATGTCCACCGGCCAGACCCAGCGCTTCGGCGACGGCTACATGATCACCTGCCGCAAGACCGGGGTGAACGACGAGCCGCTGCGCGACTGGCTGCACGAGTCCCAGCGCTCAGTGCGCACGCCCAAGTACTGGATCCTCGACGAAAAAACCCGCATCGCAGGCTGCCACATGATTCGCGACCTCGTCGAGGAAGTGATTCGTGCCGACGGCATCGAGGCTTACGAGAAATTCACCTACGAGGTCATCGAAGAAGGCCGCCGCGGACTGCAGAGCCGTATCAAGGCCATGACCCTGCCGGGCAAGTACCGCAAGGTCTCCTTTGTCGATGTGCCCTACAAGCATGACGACGTGCAGGTCTCCAACGCCTTCGCCAAGCTCGACTCCATCATGCATTCGCCGGTGGAAATGACCATCAGGCCGGACGGCAAGTGGCGCCTCGACTTCGAAGGCGCGAGCCGCTGGGGCTGGCATACCTTCAATGCCCACCAGGTGGCATTTACTTCCGGAATCTGGGTGATGATGTGCCAGACCCTGGTGCCCACCCAGCGCATCAACGACGGCGCCTACTTCGCCACCGAGTTCCGCCTGCCAAAGGGCACGTGGTGCAACCCGGACGACCGCCGCACCGGCCACGCCTACGCCTGGCACTTCCTGGTCTCCGGCTGGGCGGCGCTGTGGCGCGGTCTTTCCCAGTCCTATTTCAGCCGCGGCTATCTGGAAGAGGTCAACGCCGGTAACGCCAACACCTCGAACTGGCTGCAGGGCGGCGGCATCAATCAGGATGGCGAGATTCACGCGGTCAACAGCTTCGAGGCCAGCTCCTGCGGCACTGGTGCCTGCGCGGTCAAGGATGGCCTCAACCATGCCGCCGCGATCTGGAACCCGGAAGGCGACATGGGCGACATCGAGATCTGGGAGATGGCCGAGCCGCTGCTCTACCTCGGCCGGAACGTCAAGGCCAACTCCGGCGGGTATGGCAAGTACCGTGGCGGTTGCGGCTTCGAGACACTGCGCATGGTGTGGAACGCCCAGGACTGGACCATGTTCTTCATGGGCAACGGGTTCATGAACAGCGATTGGGGCATGATGGGCGGCTATCCCTCAGCCACCGGCTATCGCTTCGAGGCACACAAGACTGGGCTGGACAAGCGTATCGCCATCGGCGACTCCTTGCCTCTGGGCGGCGACATCGATCCGGGCGACCCGGACTACGAGCGCCACATCGATGCCACTGCCGTGGTCAAGCGTGACAAGCAGTGCATCACCACCGAGGACTGCTACGCCAACCACGACCTGTACCTCAACTATCTGCGCGGGGGCCCGGGCTTTGGTGACCCGATCGACCGGGATCCGAAGGCCATCGAAGCGGACCTCAACCAGAAGTTCCTGCTGCCGGAATATGCGCAGAAGGTCTATGGCGCCGTCTTCACCCAGGACGCCAAGGGCGTGTTCACGGTAGATGCAGGCAAGACCCAGGCCCGCCGTGCCGAGATCCGCAAGGAACGCCTGGCCCGGTCCCTGCCAACCCGCGAATGGATGAAGGAAGAGCGCGAACGCATCCTCAACAAGCACGCGTCCGTCCAGGTGCAACACATGTTCGCCACCAGCTTCGCCCTGTCGGAGAAGTTCACGCGGGAGTTCAAGGCATTCTGGAACCTCCCCGCGGACTGGCGGGTTCTGGAGGAGGAACTGGGCGTGCCCTCTTACGGCGCCAAGCACCGCATGGACCTCTCCCTGCTGCCCGACGTCACCACCGTCGTCCAGGTCGAAGAGTAATCACCGAATCAAGGAGTTGAACAATGTCTGCCTACACCAATGAACAGGTTGCCCACCTCGTCGAAGGCTCCCTGGACTGGGAAACCACCTTCCGCATGCTCTCGATGCCCAAGGATGACAGCCGGTTCGAGCAGTACCTGGCGGCCCTGCAGGCCAAGGTGAGCTTTCCGGACCGCATCGTGCTTCCGCTCGGCCCGCATATGCACATCGTGCAATCGGCCAGCAATAAGAAGTGGCTGGTCAAGTGCGATTGCGGCCACGAGTTCTGCGACTACCGCGAGAACTGGAAACTGCATGCCTCGATCTACGTGCGCGACACGGAGGAGGCGATGACCGAGGTCTATCCGAGGCTCATGGCCCCCGACACCCAGTGGCAGGTATATCGCGAGTACTACTGCCCCGCGTGCGGCACCATGCACGACGTCGAGGCGCCCACCCCGTGGTATCCGGTGATCCATGACTTCGAGCCGGACATCGAGGCTTTCTATAAGGAATGGGTGCACCTGCCGGTGCCAGAGCGCGCCCCGGACTGATCGCAGCGTGAAGAGCGGGGGCAGGCAGTGCCTGTCCCCTGCAGACACCGGTTAAAACGAGAGGCAGCATGAACCCCAACCTTGCGCAAATGCTCGTCCGCACGGCCCGCGCCTATCCCGATCAGGCAGCGCTCTATCTCGGCACCGAGCCGCTATGTACCTTCGGGCAACTCGCCGACCGCGTGGCACGCTGCGCCTGCGGCCTGCGTGACTGGCTCGGCCTGCAGGCCGGGGACCGGGTCGCGTTGGTCATGAAGAACTGCCCGCAGTACGTCGAGCTTTTGTACGGCATCTGGCACGCGGGCCTGTGCGCCGTGCCGATCAACGCCAGGCTGCATCCGCGCGAAATCCAGGGCATCCTGCAGGACAGCGGCGCCCGCCTCAGCTTCGCCGCCGACGCCCAGGCAGTGTCTGGCGCCCGGACCATTGTGGTCGGTTCCACCGACTACCATGCCCTGTTTGCGGCACACGGCATTCCGGTCACCGATGTGTCCGAAGACGCCCTCGCCTGGCTGTTCTACACCAGCGGCACGACCGGCAAGCCCAAAGGGGTCATGCTCTCGCACCGCAATCTGACCGCCATGTCCAGCGCCTATGCCAGCGCGGTCACCCGCATTCTTCCAGGCGACAGCCTGATTCACGCGGCGCCAATGTCCCATGGGTCGGGACTCTACGTGGTCCCCCACATGGCCGAAGGTGCGAGTCAGGTGATTCCACCTTCAGGCGGCTTCGACGCCGCCGAACTGGCGGGCCTCGTCGCCGCACACCAGCGCCCGAGCTTCTTCGCTGCGCCCACCATGCTCAACCGCCTGGTCGAATACGCACGCCGGAGCCGGGCCGACCTCTCCAATCTCAAGGTCGTAGTCTGTGGCGGTGCGCCCCTCTATGTGGAGGACGAGATCGCCGCAATCGAATGCCTGGGCCCCCGCATCGCGCAGATCTACGGCCAGGGCGAAAGTCCGATGACCATCACCGCCCAGTCGTCCGACGAAATCGGCCGCGCCTACGCCGTCGGCGACCTCAAGGCGCTGGCTTCGGTCGGGCATGCCCTGCCCGGCGTGGAGATTCGCATCGCCGATGCCGGGGACCGTGCGCTCCCGGTGGGGGAAGTCGGTGAAGTCCTGGTGCGCGGGCCCACCGTGATGCAAGGCTATTGGAACAACCCGGAGGCCAGTGTGGCGACGCTGCGCAATGGCTGGCTGCATACCGGCGATGTCGGGTGCGTGGACGAGCAGGGGCAGCTCACGCTGAAGGACCGCAGCAAGGACACGATTATCAGCGGTGGCTCCAACATCTACCCGCGCGAGGTGGAGGACGCCCTGCTCGCCCATGCCGCGGTGGCTGAAGTCTCCGTGCTCGGCCGCAGGCATCCCGTCTGGGGAGAGGAAGTGGTGGCCGTCGTCGTACTCAAGGCCGGGATGCGGATGACCCAGTCCGAACTGGATCAGTGGTGCCTGCACCGGATCGCCAGATTCAAGCGGCCGAAAGCCTATCTGTTCGTCAATGCGTTGCCGAAGAACAGCAACGGCAAGGTACTCAAGACCGCGCTACGCGAGCTGTTGGCCCAAGATGGCGAACAGGCGAATGCCAGGACGTGGCGCTGGCAGCTTGCGTAGGCCGAGACTTACAACTCTGTCATCAAGCAGCAATGCATCGGTTGGCATCGGATACATAGACTGCTGTGCACGGCGCGACGATCCGCGCGCCGCGCAAGTCAACAGGAGAGTGTCATGATGCCTACCCGCCGAATCCTCATTGCCGCCGTGTTGCTCACGGTACTGGGCTCCGCAGCGCCCTTTGCCTCAGCGGCTGTCGATCCCGCCAACGATGCCAACGGGACCACCGCCGACCAGGTCCACCGCCAGCGCGACCCCTTCACGGACGGCGCCAACAACAGCGCGCGCGATCCCTACCTCGATGGCGCCCATCTGCCTGCGCATGCCTGAGTCATTGGCCCGGCTCCGCGCGGCCCGGAAAGACCAGCCGGAAGCAGGTCACCTGCCCCGGTGTCGATTCCGCCTGCGCGGTGCCATGGTGCAGGTCCATGATGGTCTTGACGATGGCGAGCCCGATGCCTGATGACTCGCCGGAGTTTGCCCGGGCCGGGTCCGCACGGAAAAACCGGTCGAACAGCTTCGGTAAATGCTCCGCTGCAATGCCCGGGCCCGGGTTCGACACCTCGATCCGCACCTGCGCGCCCATCTCGCGCGCCCACAGGCGCACCTGTGTGCCGGTGGGCGCGTACCGGACCGCATTGGAGATCAGGTTGCCAACCGCGCGCCGCAGCAGCACGGGATCCGCATAAACCTGGCCCAGCGCATCGACGAGAATGGTGATCCCCCGGGCGTCCGCCAGCAGCTCGAAGTAGTCCGCCTGCCGCTCCAGCTCGGTGGCGAGGTCCAGCTCCGCGTAGTGCACCGCCACGCGCGCGTTGTCGGCCCGGGCCAGGAACAGCATGTTCTCGATCATCCGCCCAAGGCGTTCGTATTCTTCCACGTTTGACACCAGCAGCGCCTGGTATTCCTCCACCGACCGGTCGCTGGCAAGCGCCACTTGCGTCTGTCCGAGCAGGTTGTTGATAGGCGTGCGGAAGTCGTGCGCCAGGTCCGCGGAGAACTGCGACAAGCGCTCGTAGCGCTCGCGCAGCCGCTCGATCATGTGCTGCAACGCCAGCGCCAGCTCATTGAGTTCCGCGGGCAACAGCGACGGATCGACCGGTAGCGCTCCGCTGGTGAACGTCACGGCCCGGGTGCCGGCGGCGATGCGACGCAATGGCGCCATGCCGGTGCGCAGGGCGGCATAGCCAAGCCCGCCCGCCGCCAGGGCACCGAGGCACGTCGCGAGAACCAGCTTCCAACGGTAGGCACGCAACAGTGCCATGCGCGACACAGCGACCTGGTAGACCGTGACTTGCACAGGCAGCGGCTGCGCGCCGGCGTGCGCGAACATCGAGATGCCGCGCACAGGCAGTCCGTCGGCGCCGCTCCATGCGCGAATCGATGCCGGCCCGATCGGCGCGCCCGGCGGCAGCACCGGGGCTTCAGGCGGCACGCCCGGCTCCGCTCCCGCTGCCACCAGCGGCGTGCCGTCGGACGCGCTGGCGAGCAAGCCGTACTCGGCGTTGCCAGCGACCACGCCGCCGAGTTCGCGCCATCGCTCGGCGTTGCTCCCTTCCGTCTCGGCCAGTTCGGCCCGGGCGCGGGCGGCCTTGCGCAGAAGCTCCGCGTCGTCCCGCTCGATGATCTGCATGGCCAGCGCGTGATAGAGATATAGCCCGACCCCGGCAAAGGCGCCCCCCGCAATCAGCGCAAAGGCCAGCGCGAGCCGCGCGGTGAGCGAGCCGGCTGACTTCACGACTGGCGCGCTTCAAGGACGTAGCCGATGCCGCGCACGCTGTGGATCAGCTTCGGCGCGAAATGGTCATCCATCTTGGCGCGCAGCCGCCGCACGGCAACATCGACCACGTTGGTGTCGCTGTCGAAGTTCATGTCCCACACGTGCGACGCAATCTGGGTGCGGCTCAGTACCTCGCCATGCCGCCGCGAAAGAAAGTGCAGCAGCGCGAATTCACGCGGCGTCAGGTCGATGCGCTGGCCGCCACGGGTAACGCGGTGGCGAATCAGGTCGATCTCCAGGTCCGTGATCTCGATCCGGTCGGCTTCGCGCAGGGGCCCGCGCCGCAGCAATGTGCGCACGCGCGCCAGCAGCTCCACGAACGCGAACGGCTTGGCCAGGTAGTCGTCGCCACCCAGCTCCAGGCCGCGCACCCGGTCCTCCAGGTCGTCGCGGGCGGTGAGAAACAACACCGGCGTGTCCTTGTGCTCGCGCAGTTGCCTGAGCAGGTCCCAGCCGTTCATCCCGGGGAGCATGACGTCTAGGATGATCAGGTCATAAGCATGCTCCATGGCCTGATGCAGCCCATCGGCACCCGTCACCGCGACATCCACCACGAAGGCCGATTCCGTCAGGCCTTTGCGCAGGTATGCCGCCGTCTTGGGCTCGTCTTCCACCACCAGGATCTTCATTGTCTTGCGCTCCCTGTCGCCGCCGTCTGTATTACATGCCGCGATCATATTCCCGGCGCACCGTGTGCGGAATGACAAGGCTGTAATCGTTAGGACCCCGTCTGATGCCCAGTGATGGCATCGTCGCCGGGGCGCGCCGACAACGCCGTCAAATACAGAGCATCATTCATCGGGTTTACCGCGACCGCGCTGTACGGCAGGGGAAGAACCGGGGCCGGTCAGGTCACGTAGGCTCCGGTGCGCCGCATCGGCCATGCCGCCGCAAGGCATGCCGCGAACAGGCATAACGCGGTCCGAAGGGCTGCGCGCGGGTCGATGAGGCACGCGAGCACCTGTTCGCTACGGCTTTCCCCATACAGGCACCAGGCGCAGAAATGCTCGCAGTTGTTGGTCAGCAGCCTGTAGCGATTCTCGCCTAACCGCGAGCGCGCACGCCGCACGGCTTCATGCCTGACGTACACGGGATCAGCACTTGGTTCGATCAGGACTTCGAATCCGCCAGCGAAATGCGTGATGCTGATTTCTTCGACGGGGCCGCGACGCAGCGACCCGGCAAGTCCGGCGTAATGCACCACTTTGCCGTCGCCTACATAGATGCCATGGTGGCTGTAGCCGCGCCGCGGCGTGACGAGATGGGCACCGAGCGGCGGTTCAGCGCCGGCATCGAGGGGTCGCTGTGCCACGGCTGCGCTGGCGGTGCGACGTTGGTTGGAGGTTGGCTGGCCCATGTTCGAATGCCCAAGCGATCAGGTGAACTTGAGAAAAGCCTATGTCCGGCAACACATTAATAACAATTAAACATTCTTCTACAGTCCATAAGTCTTTGTTTATGCCATGCGTTTTGCTACTGGATCGGCCAGGGAGTATCAACGGCGCCCTGGTTGCGCGCTGAATCGGACCATCGTCAGTCGACTTCACTGTGCGGTTCGGGCGCTTGCGATGCCGGGGACGGCTCCTCAGGCGCGCGCACGCCGGACCGCGCTGGCCGCCAGCAACACCGTCAGTCCGACCGCGAACAGCGGCCCCGCCCTGGCCGCAGCAACGGCATGCACTGTCCCCATCTCCCACGAAGCCATCACCCAGGCCACCACGCCGATGGCCAGCCAGCCGTCATCCACGAAAAGCCCCATCACTTCCTCGGCCACCATCGCCAAACGGCCCCGAGCGGGCGGACGCGCGCCGGCGGCTGCACTTGACAGTGCCGTGGCCGGCTTGCGCAGCCGTTTGCAGAGATGAACCATTGCCAGCGCAATCACGGCGAAAACGCCGATCAGTGCCAGGATTGCCCAGTCTTCACCCGGCCATGACAGGCCGATGCCCTCGCCTGCCCAGAAGGTGCCGAAAGCCGCGAGCATGACACCGACGCCGAACTTGAGCGCATTCTCCGGAACATTGGCCAGCGGCCGATGCAGCCACACGCCGAGCGCCACCACCGCAAGCAAAGCCAGGCCGGCACCAATGGACGCGGGGATGATCATCCGGCCGCCCGCGCCAATCGCAATGACGATGAACACCACCTCGATCCCTTCGAGCATCACGATCTTGAAGGCGGTCGCGAATGCCACCGCATCGATCGCCCGGCCGGATGTTGCGGCTTGCCGGCGCAAGGCTTCGGTTTGCGCGGTGAACGCCTGAGCTTCATCGTGCAGCGGCAAGATGCCCGCCGCCCGCAGCACCGCCTTGCGCAACCAGCGCAGGCCGAACAGCAGCAACAGCGTGCCAACGACCACTTGGGCCACCGGCAGCGGAATCCTGGCGAGCGCGGGGCCGGCGACTGCCACCAATAGCATCAGGGCGGCCAGCGAGGCTGCCGTCCCCAGCAGCGCCGAGCGCCAGCCGCGCACGGCGCCAACCGCTGCCAGCACGATGCTGAGTGCCTCCACGAACTCGACCAGCGAGGCCATGAATGCTGCAAGTATCGAAGGTCCTGCCGAAGTCCACTCAGGCATGTCCCGCTCCAGTTCTTCAGGGTGACAGGGTTCGCCCGCTGGCGCGTGCGGTGCGCTCCAGCGAAGCAATTCCAGACAAGGAGGCCGCTTTTTGCGGCGGTGCTGCGCCGGGGCGCGCTCCGGCCGGCGTCCTGCGCGTGCGACGGCGTGGATTCTATTCAGTGCGGGTGCGTGCAAAGCTGTCAATTCGATTACGGATTTGTCATTCTTGCTCCCCCCGGGACATTAACAATCGTTAATGAATTGCCAACCCAGCCTTCATTCGCGATCGCGCAGAGTGCAACCACCCGCTCTTCACAAACTCCTGGGATGGAGCCTCGATGCCTTCACACAACACACATCGGCGCAGTGCCTGCCTGGCGGCTCTCACGCTGCCAGTCCTCGCGCTCGCGGGCTGCGGTCCCGCAAAGCCTGCGAGTCCAAAGTCAGCGACGCCGGAAGTCACGGTAGTCACGGCCAGGCGCACCAGCGTTCCGGTCTCTGTGGAACTCCCCGGCCGCACTTCCGCCTACCTCATTGCACAGGTCCGGGCCCGTGTCGACGGCATCGTGCAAAAGCGCAGCTTCCAGGAAGGCGCCGACGTCAAGGCCAACCAGCCGCTGTACCAGATCGATCCGGCACAGTATCGCGCCGCCCTGAGCAGCGCGTTGGCAGCACTGCAGAAGGCTGAAGCAAATCTCGCCACCACGACCGCGCAGGCCGAGCGTTACCAGACCCTTGTTGCCGGCAACGCCATCAGCAAGCAGGCTTATGACAACGCGGTCGCGGCCCGCAAGCAGGCCGCCGCCGATGTTGCCGCCGCCAAGGCTGCCGTCGAGATGGCAAGGCTCAACCTGGGATATACCGACGTCGTGGCGCCGATTGCCGGCCGCAGCGGCATTTCGCAGGTCACCCAGGGCGCCTATGTGCAAGGCAGCGCGGCAACGCTGCTGACCACGATCCAGCAGATCGATCCGATCTACGTGGACCTCAACCAGGCAAGCGTCGCCGGCTTGCAGCTTCGGCGCGATGTCGCCAGCGGACAGGTAAAGCTGCACGGCCTGGACCAGGCCAGGGTGACGCTCATGCTGGAGGACGGCACGCAGTATCCGCTGGCCGGCAAGCTCGAGTTCAGCGGCATTACGGTCGATCCGGCCACCGGCTCGGTGACAGTGCGCGCCGTCTTCCCGAATCCGGAGCATGTCCTGCTTCCCGGCATGTTCGTGCGCGCCCGCCTCGAGCAAGGGGTGAATGACAACGCATTCCTGGTGCCGGTCCCGGCCGTCGGTCATAACCCGCAGGGACAGGCAACCGCGCTGGTTGTCGGCCCTGACAACAAGGTCGTCCAACGCACGATCCAGGCACAAAGCACGTCCGGCGACAAGTGGATTGTCACCGGCGGCCTGAGCGATGGCGACCGGGTCATCGTGGCCGGCGGCCAGAAAGTGCAACCCGGGATGCTGGTGCAGGCTGTCGACGCGCAAGCCCGGACCGCGCAGGCCGCGGCCAAAGCGAATACCGGCGGCGCGTCTGCAACGCGCCAGGCTCCTGTGCTTGCGCAGGCAAGATAAGGGCGGACCCTGACATGGCACGATTCTTCATCGACCGCCCCATCTTCGCGATCGTCCTCTCCCTGCTCATCATGCTGGCTGGAGGACTGGCGATCCAGTCCCTGCCAATCGAGCAGTTTCCGCCAGTGGCGCCGCCCTCGGTCCAGATCAGCACCACGTATCCCGGGGCTTCGGCGACCACCGTGCAAAACACCGTGGTCCAGGTGATCGAACAGCAGATGAGCGGGATCGACAACCTGCTCTATATGCCCTCGACCAGCGACGATACCGGCCAGTCGACCACGACGCTCACGTTCGCCAGCGGCACCGACCCGAACATCGCCCAGGTGCAGGTGCAGAACAAGCTGCAGCTCGCCGTGCCATTGCTGCCGGCACAGGTGCAGCAGTCGGGCGTGCGCGTCACCAAATCCACCAACGCGTTCCTGATGGTGATCGGCTTCGTGTCGGCTGACAACAGCATGAACAAGTTCGACATCGCCAACTACGTTGTCTCCAATGTCCAGGATCCGATCAGCCGGATCAATGGCGTCGGCAACATGAACGTGTTCGGTACGCAGTACGCGATGCGGATCTGGCTTGACCCGAACAAGCTCAACAGCTACGCCCTCACCCCGACTGACGTCACTGCGGCGCTGCAAAGCCAGAACGTGCAGATCTCCGGCGGCCAGCTCGGCGGAACGCCGGCCGTGCAGGGCCAGCAGCTGAGCGCAACCATCACTGAAGCGACGCTGCTGCGCACGAGCGAGGATTTCGGCAAGGTATTGCTCAAGGTGCTGCCCGACGGTTCGCAGGTCAGGTTGCGTGACGTCGCGCGCATCAATCTCGGTGCGGAGAGCTTCAACGTCGACAACAAGTACAGCGGCCAGCCCGCCTCCGGCATCGGCATCCAGCTCGCGCCGGGCGGCAACGCGCTAGTCACCGCCGCCGCGATACGCGCCCGCATCAAGGAGCTGGAACCGTATTTCCCGCATGGGCTGAAGGTGGTCTACCCGAACGACGTCACGCCCTTCGTCAAGATCTCGATCGAAGAAGTGATCAAGACCCTAATGGAAGGCATCGTCCTGGTGTTCCTGGTGATGTACCTGTTCCTGCAAAACTTCCGCGCCACGCTGATCCCCTCGATCACGGTGCCGGTGGTCTTGCTCGGCACCTTCGGCGTGATGTCGGCGCTTGGCTTCACCATCAACACGCTGTCGATGTTCGGCCTGGTGCTGGCCATCGGCCTGCTGGTGGACGACGCCATCGTGGTGGTCGAGAACGTCGAGCGCGTGATGCACGAGGAAGGACTGTCCCCGCTTGAGGCCACCCGCAAGGCGATGGGACAGATCAGCAGTGCGCTGATCGGGGTGGCGATGGTGCTGTGCGCTGTATTCGTGCCGGTGGCGTTCTCCAGTGGCACGGTCGGCGGGATCTACCGCCAGTTCTCGCTCACGATCGTTTCGTCGATGCTGCTGTCGGTGTTCGTCGCGCTCTCGCTCACACCGGCCTTGTGCGCCATGCTGCTGAAGCCGCCGCGCGAGGGCCATGGCGAGAAGAAGGGATTCTTTGGCTGGTTCAACCGCACCTTCGACAAAGGCCGGGACAGGTATGTGCATGGGGTCCGGCACGTCGCGGCCCGCTCCGGACGCTGGCTGATCATCTACGCGGCGATCGTGGCTGCCGTGGGCATCATGTTTGTCAAGCTGCCGACGTCGTTCCTGCCGAACGAGGACCAGGGCTTTATGTTCGTGCAGGTCCAGACACCGGCGGGTGCCACGCAGGCGCGCACCGGCGCGGTACTCGACGAGGTCAGCCATTACCTGCTGAAGGATGAAGCGGCGATGGTCGACGCCACCTTCATGGTCAATGGCTTCAACAATGCCGGCCGCGGCCAGAGCCAGGGCCAGTTGTTCGTCCGCCTCAAGGACTGGAGCCAGCGGAACCGTCCCGACCTGACCGCCAAGGCCCTGTCCGAGCGCATCATCAAGCGCTATGCCGCCTACAAGGATGCTGTCATTTTCCCGGTCAGCCCGCCGCCGATCCGCGGCCTGGGCGTTGCCGCCGGCTTTGACTTCGAGCTCGAGGACCGCGGCGGGCTCGGTCATGAGGCGCTGGCCAAGGCGCGCGACCAGCTTCTCGCGTTGGCCAGACAGGATCCGGAGCTTGCGCAGGTGCGCTTCAACGGGCAACAGGACAATCCGACCTTCAAGGTCAATATCGATCGCGAGAAGGCCGCCGCGCTCGGCGTCAGCCTGAGCGATGTCGACCAGACCTTCTCGACTGCCTGGGGCTCGCGCTATGTCAATAATTTCCTCGATACCGACGGACGCATCAAGAAGGTATACGTGCAGGCCGATGCGCCTTATCGCATGAATCCCGACGACATCAATCTGCTCTATGTGCGCAACAGCGGCGGCAGCATGGTGCCCTTCTCCGCTTTCGCGACGTCCGCATGGACCTACGGTCCGCCCGTCCTGCAGCGCTATAACGGCGTCGAAGCCATGGAAATCCTGGGCCAGTCCGCACCGGGCAAGAGCTCCGGACAGGCAATGCTGGCGATGGAGCGGCTGGCCAAGAAGCTGCCCCCGGGTATCGGCTTCGAGTGGACGGGTACTTCACTGGAGCAGCAGCAATCGAGCTCGCAGGCCCCCCTGCTGTACGGCTTGTCGATCCTGGTGGTATTCCTGAGCCTGGCCGCCTTGTATGAGAGCTGGTCGATCCCGGTCTCCGTCATCATGGTGGTGCCGCTCGGCATCCTGGGCGCGCTCGGTGCCACGTCATTGATGGGCCTGTCCAACGATGTTTACTTCCAGGTCGGGCTGCTCACCACCATCGGCCTGTCGGCAAAGAACGCCATCCTTGTCGTCGAATTTGCGCGCGAGCGTCACGCCCAGGGCCTCACCGCGCTGCAGGCGGCCATTGAAGCGGCACATATGCGCATGCGGCCGATCGTGATGACCTCCATGGCCTTCATGCTTGGGGTGCTGCCGCTGGCGCTGGCAAATGGCGCGGGCTCCGCCAGCCAGAACGCCATCGGCACCGGGGTGATAGGCGGGATGTTGACCGCCACCTTTGTTGCCACGTTCCTGATCCCGATGTTCTATGTCGTGGTCAGCAACAAGCTTGGCAAGAAGAAGCCGGCCGAGCCGGCAGCATCCGCGATGGCCGCGGCTGACCAAAGCGCCGGAGGACACTGAGATGAAGCGATACCGATACGCAGCCAGCGCACTGCTCGTGACCCTTGCCGCCGGCTGCTCGCTGCAGCCCGTGTACCAGCGACCGGCAGCCCCGGTGTCGGCCGCGTTTCCGGCGGGCGAGGCCTACAAAACCGCTTCTGTCGGGACAGGCAGCGCCACGCTGCCGGCCGCCGGGATCGGCTGGCGCGATTTCCTTGCCGATCCTCGCCTACAGCGGCTGGTCGAACTTGCATTGCAGAACAACCGCGACTTGCGCGTCGCTGCGCTGAATGTCAGGAAAGTCCAGGCGCAGTACCGCATCCAGAATGCGGCACTGTATCCGCAGGTGAACGCTGACGCGAGCGCTTCGGCCAAGAGCACGTCGCCCGGCGGTTCCACCACCGGCGTGGGCGCCTCCCACAGCTATTCGGCGGGCCTTTCGGCGTCCTGGGAGATTGACTTCTTTGGCCGCCTGCAAAGCCTCTCGGATGCGGCATTCGAGCAGTACCTGGCAAGTGCCTACGCGCGCCAGGCGGCCGAGATCCTGCTGGTGTCCGAGATCGCTGACCAGTACCTCACCACGCTCGCTTACGACGAGCAACTCGCGGTGACGCAGAGCACCCTGGAGACCGCGCAGGCAGCCTACAAGATCGTGAAGCTGCAGTTCGACACAGGCACCGCGTCCGAACTGGACCTGCGCCTGTCGGAGACCACGGTCGAGCAGGCACAGGCAAATTACGCCGCCCAGGTCCGCTTGCGCGCGCAGGCCGAGAATGCGCTGGTACTGCTGGTCGGCCAGCCGCTGCCGCCCGACCTGCCTCCCCCGGTCAGGCTCGGCGACCAGCCGATCCTGACCGACCTTCCGGCCGGCCTGCCCTCGGATCTGCTGCAGCGTCGTCCTGACATCCTGCAGGCCGAAGCGGCCCTGCGCTCGGAGAATGCGAACATCGGCGCCGCGCGCGCGGCCTTCTTTCCGCGCATTTCGCTGACAGGCACCCTCGGCACGGCCAGCGCGGCACTCGGTGGCTTGTTTGCAGGCGGATCCAGCGCATGGTCTTTCATCCCCTCCCTGGTCATGCCGATCTTTACCGCTGGCGCAAACCAGGCCAACCTGGATGTGGCGACGGTGCAGAAGGACATCGGCATCGCGCAATACGAAAAGGCCGTCCAGACCGCGTTCCGGGAGGTTGCCGACGGGCTGGCGGCGCGCGGCACCTATGACAACCAGCTTGCGGCACAGCAGCGCTACACCGATACCCAGCAGCGCCGGCTGGAGCTGGCCAACATGCTCTACACGAGCGGCACCGACAGCTATCTGAGCGTGCTGACCGCACAGACCGACTTGTACAACGCCCAGCAGGCACTGGTCACGACCCGCCTGAACCGCCTGACCAGTCTGGTCGACCTGTACCGCTCGCTCGGCGGCGGCTGGATCCAGCGCACCGGCGATGCGCCGCGGCAGGCGGCAAGTGCCTCATAATTCCCGGAATCGTGAGGATGGGCGGTCGGATCACCGCGAGGCTGGCAACCAGAACACGCTGTGCCTAATATTTCATCAGGCCGTGCCTGGAGACCAGGTATTGCGCGGGCGAGGTCCGACGCAATCAAAATGGCGAGACCGGATTCATCATGAAACTACTGATCGTCGAGGACAACGAGCGCGTCGCCCAATTCCTCAAAAAGGGATTGAGCGAGGCGGGCCACACCGCGGATCACGCCGACAACGGACGCGACGGCATGTTCCTCGCCGCAAGCGAGCCTTACGATGCGATCATCATGGATCGGATGTTGCCCGGCGGCATTGACGGCCTGGCGATCATCGAGGCGTTGCGCAGGACCGGAAGCAAGGTCCCTATCCTGATCCTGAGCGCCCTTTCGGATGTGGACGATCGCATCCGGGGTCTCAAGAGCGGCGGTGACGACTACCTCGTCAAGCCCTTTGCCTTTGGCGAGCTGCTGGCACGCCTCGACGCACTGCTGCGGCGTTCGCAGGAGGGCCGGGCCGAGACCACGCTCACGCTGGGTGACCTCTCCATGGACCTGCTTGCGCATAAGGTAACGCGGGCGGGCAAGGCCGTCGCGCTCCAACCGCGTGAATTCAAGCTGCTCGAATACCTGATGCGCCACGCCAACCAGGTCGTGACGCGAACCATGCTGCTGGAAAACGTGTGGGACTATCATTTCGACCCACAGACCAATGTCATCGACGTCCATGTCAGCAAGCTGCGGCAGAAGATCGATGACGGCAGCGGGCGGCAATTGCTGCGGACCATTCGCAACGCCGGCTATATGCTGACAGCAGATGATTAAGCGCTTGCGCTTTTCAGCGCTGAACGTCGGGCTCGGCTATGTAGCCGTGAGCCTGGTCGTGCTTACCCTGTTCGCCACACCGCTCTTGTACGCCTGGCACAACACCATCGAGCAAAGTCGCACCGAAATGCTACAGGCCGATGCGCGGAATATGGCAAATCTCTTTGCCAGGCACGGAGCCGATGCCCTGGTCACGGCCATTGAAACCCGGGTCGGCGGGCAACTTGAGGATGTCGAAACCACCATCATCCTGTTCACTGATCCGGCACTGGCGAAGCTTGCCGGCAATTTGCCGGCATGGCCCCGCGAGGTTCCCGCATCGACTGGCATGCACGCCGCGTCAATCGATGTACGCGAGCGGGTGGTAAGGGCCGTGCTGATCCACAAGGTACTTCCCGGGGGCTATCACCTGATATTGGGGCGGGACGTCAGCCGCTTTGAAAAGCTCGAAGCGCTGTTCATGTCCGCGCTGGCGGGCGCAGCCTGCATGGTCTTGCTGCTCGGCGTAGCGGGTGGGCTACTGGTCCGCCGCACGCTGCTCGCGAAGGTGCACGACATCAACCAGGCAGCCGCTGCCATCATGCAGGGAAATCTCGCACACCGGTTGCCGGCTTACGGCGGTGAAAGCGAGCTCAATACGCTCGTAGAGACCCAGAACCGCATGCTCGACCAGATCGAGCACCTGGTCGAGGGCATCCGGAACGTGTCCAATGCAATCGCGCACGACCTGCGCACACCGCTGGCGGAACTGCGCTCCCGCCTGGAAGAGTTGTCGGTCACCCGGCCTCGCCCGGAACAGACCTTTGCCGAGATCGACAGCGCCATCGCCGACGTAGACCGCGTCATGGGCATTTTCAACGCACTGCTGCGCCTGGCGGAGATTGATTCCGGCACGCGCCGCTCCGGATTCATCGAAGTCGATGCCGCCGCCGTGGCAGGCGAAGCCGCCGAATTCTATCAACCCGTGGCGGAACTCCAGGGGGTGGCCCTGTCTTTCGCGTCGTCCGGGCCGCTCCCGCTGGCTGGCGATCCCTTGTTGCTGGCGCAGGCGCTCGGGAATCTTATCGACAACGCGCTCAAGTATGCCCAGCAGCGCGGGACAATCACAGTCGAGGCGTCACGCCGCGCTGACGGGGCGGTCGTCATCTCTGTATCAGACGATGGGCCGGGCATCCCCGATGACGAGAAGCACAAAGTCCTCGAACGCTTCTACCGCGGCGACGCAAGTCGCAGTACACCGGGTGTGGGATTGGGGCTTAGCCTCGTGGCCGCCGTTGCAAAGCTGCATGGCGGCGCCCTTGAACTGACCGACAATGACCCGGGGTTGCGGGCAACGCTGGTCCTCCTTTCTTAGAGATCGTACTTGGGGAGGGTCGTGATCTCCCCTGCCGATCACGCAGCGCGTGTCGCGGCCACTGCCCTGATTCCGACGAAGAGCGACGGCCGGGCCAATGCGGCCACGCCAAGGATGGTCCAGACGGGAGACGTCTTCCCGGATGTAGCGGTCCTTGATTTCGCGGAACACCTGGAGCTGCTTGTCGACATCGACGTGATAGCTGACCAGCTCGACAAGATCCACGCAGACTGCGGCCCAAAGCCGTTTGCAGCGAGCATCACCTTCGATGTCCCCTCCCCTTTAAGTCTCCCTTAAGTCTTTCCTCATAGAGTGAGGTTGTACCACCAACAACCGGATACAGACGCCATGACCCCCCAAGATTCGCAAGCACTCGAAGTCTTCCTGACTCAATTGACCCAGGCCCGCGCCGGCGCGAAGGATCCGCAGGCGCAGGCGCTCATCGCCCAGGCGGTCGCGATACAACCGGACGCCGCCTATTTGCTGGTCCAGCGGGCCATGCTGCTCGATCATGCCTTGTCGACGGCAAAGGCGCAGATCGCTGCATTGCAGGACCAGTTGCAGGCTGCGCAGGCCAACGGCTCCCGCAGCTTCATCGATCAGCAGATTGCGTGGGGCGCCAGTGCGAATCCTGCTGCCGCGACGCCCGTGCCTGCGCCCGCTCAGGCCGTGTCACCCGCGTTGCAGATCCCCCCGGCGCAGCCGCCCCGGCCGGGCTTCCTGAGCGGCGGGCTCGGCGGCACGCTGGGCAGCATCGCAACCACGGCTGCCGGCGTGGCCGGCGGTGCCTTCCTGTTCCAGGGTATCGAGAACCTGTTCGGCCACAGCAGCAAGAACGCGTTCCTGGAGCCGTCCGGGATGAACACGCCAGGAACGGAAACGAACGTCGTCAACAACTACTACGGGAACGATGACCGGGCATCGGTCGCTGCGCGCGATGGGGGCTCGGACAGTGGCAATCTCGATGCAGGCCTGAGCGACGACGGTTTCCTGGACGACGATTCGACCGTGATCTAGCCTCATCGCGCTGCCCGCGTGGCACGCGGCTGCCCTGCCCCCCAGGATCAATGCTGACTCGCGCCGGCAGCGCCAATCCCGGTCATCGCACGCACGAACTGCGCACCATAGCGCTGGCGCTCGGTGCTGGCCTGGGTGGAGCGGTCCAGCACCGACGCGAGCCAGGCGCTGGCGAAGGCCAGCGTCATCGAGAACAGCGCCGGGTTGGCATACGGGAAGATCGCCTTGTCATGATGCAGGATGCCCACCCAGACCGTCGGGCCCAGCACCAGCAGCGCCACCGCCGACACCAGACCGGCCAGGCTGCCGGCCACGGCGCCGCGCGTGGTCAGGCCTTTCCAGAACATCGACAGGAACAGCACCGGGAAGTTGACGGAGGCCGCGATCGCCAGCACCAGGCCGGACAGGAAGGCGATGTTCTGCTTCTCGAACATCACGCCGAGCACCATGGCCAGCACGCCGATCACCAGGGTGGCCGCCTTGGACACCCGGATCTCGTCCTTCTCGTTGGCCTGCCCGCGGCGGAACACGTTGGCGTACAGGTCATGCGAGACCGCCGAAGCGCCCGACAGGGCCAGGCCCGCCACCACCGCGAGGATGGTCGCGAACGCCACCGCCGAGATAAAGCCGAGGAAAAGATCGCCGCCGATCGCATGCGACAGGTGCACGGCCACCATATTGCTGCCGCCGATGATCTTGCCGGCGGCGTCGCGGTAGGCCGGGTCCGCGCCCACCATCACGATCGCACCGAAGCCCACCACCAGGATCAGCACGTAGAAGTAGCCGATGAAGCCGGTGGCGTAGAGCACGGACTTGCGCGCCTCGCGGGCGTCGGCCACGGTGAAGAAGCGCATCAGGATGTGTGGCAGGCCCGCGGTGCCGAACATCATGCCCACCCCCAGCGAGATCGCATCAACGGGATTGGACACCAGCCCGCCCGGCGACAGGATCGCCAGCCCCTTGTCATGCACCTTCGCCGCACCGGCGAACATCGCTTCCGGGCTGAAGCCGAAGTACGCCAGCACCATCACGGCCATGAAGGTCACGCCGCCCAGCAGCAGCGCGGCCTTGATGATCTGCACCCAGGTGGTGGCCAGCATGCCGCCGAACATCACATAGAGCACCATCAGCAGGCCGACGATCACCACGGCGGACTCATAGCTGGTGCCGAACAGCAGTTCGATCAGCTTGCCGGCGCCAACCATTTGCGCCACCAGGTACATGATCACCACTGTCAGCGTGCCGCAGGCGGCGGTGATCCGCACAGGCTTCTGCGCCAGCCGGTATGACACCACGTCGGCAAAGGTATAGCGGCCAAGGTTGCGCAGCCGTTCGGCGACGATGAACAGGATGATCGGCCAGCCGGCCACCACGCCCAGCGCGTAGATCAGCCCGTCATAGCCCTTGTCGAACATCATCGCGGAGATGCCGAGGAAAGAGGCGGCGGAGACCATGTCGCCGGCAATTGCCAGGCCGTTCTGGAAGCCGCTCAGCCCACCCCCGGCGGCATAGAAGTCGGATGCCGAGCGCGTGCGGCGCGCCGCCCAGCGGGTAATGCCGAGCGTGAACAGCACGAACAGCATGAACATCACGATGGCGCTCCAGTTCAGCGGCCGCGGCGCGGCATCGCCCTGGATTGCGGGTGCCGCCGCGGCGGCCATGCTGGCAAGCCCGAGCAGGGCCGTGCACAGGAAACGGTTGGTGGGCTTCATGCCTGGCACTCCTTGCGCACGCGTTCGTTGAGCGGATCCAGGTCGCGGTTGGCCCGGTACACGTAGATCCCGGTCAGCAGCACGGCCGAGACGATCACCGCCACGCCGACGGGAATGCCCACGGTCATCACACCCGCGCCGAGCGGTGTGCCGAGCGTGGCCGGCGAGAACGCCAGCAGCAGGATAAAGCCGAAGTAGATCGCCAGCATGACCAGCGTCAGCGACCAGCCCAGGCGGGTCCGCCCGTTGGTCAGCCGGATGAAATCGGGGTGGTTCTGGATGGTTTCCAGTTGTCTCGCGTCCATGGTGGTCTCCTTTGGCGCAGGGGTGGGCGTGGCGCCTCTGGGTGGGCGCCATCGGTGGATGAATTGCTGCGGAGTTGAATCTGTCGGCGGTTTGCTCCCCTCTCCCGCACGCGGGAGAGGGGCCGGGGGAGAGGGCAGGCGTGTGGCAAGCACGTTGCCGCCACACTCCGTGGATACTCCTGCCCTCTCCCCCACCCCTCTCCCGCAGGCGGGAGAGGGGTGCGTTACAGGGCGTCAGATCGCCCCGACCGGCTGCTCGTGCGTGACCTTCGGCCGCATATCGAGCACCCGCCGCGCCTTGCCGACCGTGGTGCGCTCGATGCCGTCCGCATCCACCACCTGCACGCGCGTGGTCACGCCCACGTAGGTCTTGATCTGGTCCTTCAGCTCGCGCTCCAGCGTCGCGCGGTCGTCGGCGCAGAGGGGTGCCGGACGTCCGGGCCGCGCTTCGACCCGAACTTCCAGCTTGTCCAGGTGGCCGTCGCGCGTCACCACCAGCTGGTACTGCGGCGCCAGGGCCGGCGTCTTCAGGATCAGCTCCTCGATCTGCGACGGGAACACATTGACGCCGCGGATGATCAGCATGTCGTCCGAGCGGCCGGTGATCTTGCCGATGCGGCGCATCGAACGCGACGTGGGCGGCAGCAGGCGCGTCAGGTCGCGCGTGCGGTAGCGGATCACCGGCAGCGCCTCCTTGGTGAGCGACGTGAACACCAGTTCGCCCTCTTCGCCATCCGGCAGCACCTCGCCGGTCACCGGGTCGATGATCTCGGCGTAGAAGTGGTCTTCCCAGATCACCGGGCCGTCCTTGCTCTCGATGCATTCGCATGCGACCCCCGGCCCCATGACTTCAGACAGGCCGTAGATGTCCACTGCGTCGATGCCGGCGCGGGCCTCGATCTCGGCGCGCATCGCATCCGTCCACGGCTCGGCGCCGAAGATGCCGACCTTGAGCGAGCTTTCCGACGGATCCATGCCCTGGCGCTCCATCTCCTCTATCAGGTTCAGCATGTACGACGGCGTCACCATGATGATATTGGGCTCGAACTCGCGGATCAGCTGTACCTGTTTCTCGGTCTGTCCGCCGGACATGGGGATCACCGTGCAGCCGGCCTTCTCGGCGCCATAGTGGGCGCCCAGGCCGCCCGTGAACAGGCCATAGCCATAGCTGACATGGACCAGGTCGCCGGCGCGGCCGCCGGCGGCGCGGATGGAACGCGCCACCACGCTGGCCCAGGTATCGATATCCTTGGCGGTATAGCCGACCACGGTCGGCTTGCCCGTGGTGCCGCTCGACGCATGCACACGCGCCACCTTCTCGCGCGGCACCGCGAACATGCCGAAGGGATAGTTGTCGCGCAGGTCCTGCTTGGTCAGGAACGGAAACTTCGACAGGTCCGACAGCGACTGCAGCTGGTCCGGATGCACGCCGGCCGCATGGAAGGCCTTGCGGTAATGCGGCACGTTGTCGTAGGCATGGCGCACGCTCCATTTCAGCCGTTCCAGCTGCAGCGCCTGCAGTTCGTCGCGGCTGGCGCGCTCGATCGGCTCCAGCTCGTTGGGGTTGGGGATGCGTTGAACCATTGTCTACTCCATCATCGTTATGATTGCGCCGCATATGTATTTGGGGGCCGGCGCCGGGTACTGCGACTGCTAGCTAGTACATCAGATATGGGAACGGCTCTGCACCACGCGGAAGCGGTTGGCGACGAAGGCCGCATCCGACAGCGAGGCATTGGCTGCCGGGTTGGCGCCGGTGGCATGGAAGTCGCTGAACGCGGCCGACTGGTTGACGAACACGCCACCGGTCAGGTTCAGCGACAGGGCCACGCCCGCATCCTCGGCGGCATCGCGGATGGACTCGGTCACGCCGGCATCGGTGGTGTAGGCCGACAACGTCAGTGCGCCATGCTCCTTCGCGCCGCGGTGTGCCAGCGCGATGCTGTGCGCGGTGTTGTCGGTCGCGACGATGAACGAGATCGGGCCGAACAGCTCCTGCATGATCTTGCCCTCGTCGCTGGCGTCCACCTTCAGCACCAGCGGCGTGCGGATGCGCGCGCCGGGGAACTCCGGGTGCTCCAGCACGCGGCTGTCGGCGACGATCTCGCCCAGTGCGCGCGACGATTCGATGCGCTGCACCACCCCGTCGTTCTGGATCGCGCCCAGCAACTCCACCGCCTTGGCCGCATCGCTGGTGAACCTGACCACGCCCTCCCCGATCGCCGCGGCCACCTGGTCGAAGCTGAGGTGCCCTTCCGGCGTGTCGATGCCGTCCTTCGGCACATAGATGTTCTGCGGTGCCGTGCACATCTGGCCCGAGTACAGCGCCAGCGAGAACGCGATATTGCGCACCATGCCCTTGAAGTCGCCGGTGGAGTCGATCACGATCTGGTTGACGCCGGCCTTCTCGGTATAGACCTGGGCCTGGTGCGCATTGCGCTCCAGCCAGTCGCCGTTCGCGCTGCTGCCGGTGAAGTCGATCAGGCGCACTTCCGGGCGCCGCGCCAGCGTGGACGCCATGCGCTCGCTCGGGTCGTTGGCCACCAGCGTGACCAGGTTGGGGTCGAAGCCGGCTTCCTGCAGCACCTCGCGCGCCACCTCGACGGTGATCGCCAGCGGCAGGATCGCGCCGGGGTGCGGCTTGACCACCACCGCGTTGCCGGTCGCCAGGCTGGCGAACAGGCCGGGATAGCCGTTCCAGGTCGGGAAGGTGCAGCAGCCGATCACCAGGCCCACGCCGCGCGGCACCACGCTGTAGCGCTTCTCCATGCGCAGCGGCTCATTCTTGCCCTGCGGCTTCTCCCAGATGGCCTGCTTCGGGATGCGGCGCATTTCGTCCCAGGCGTAGGCCACTGCCTCCAGCCCGCGGTCCTGCGCGTGCGGGCCGCCGGCCTGGAAGGCCATCATGAAGGCCTGGCCGGTGGTGTGCATCACCGCGTAGGCAATCTCGAAGCTGCGGCGGTTCAGGCGCTGCAGGATTTCCAGCGACACGCCGACCCAGGTTTCCGGCCCGGCCTTGCGCCAGGCCGGCATGCCTTCGGCCACGCCGGCAAAGAGCTGGTCGAGGTCGGGCTTCGGATAGGTGATGCCCAGTTCCGCGCCGTAGGGCGAGACTTCCTTGCCGGCCTGGCCGACGGTGCCCGGCTGCGACAGCGCGAACGGGCGGTTCAGGCGGGCCTCAAAGGCGGCCTTGCCATCGGCGCTGGCGGTTTCGCCGTAGACCCTGGGGCTCGGCATTTCGGTGAACGGGCTCCAGTAGCCGCGCTCGGCAATGGCTTGGGTGGCTTGTTCCAGCAGCGCCTGGTGGCGTTCAAAAAACAGATGGGACACGGCTTGCTCCGGGGGCAGAATGGTTTGTGTATGGGTCGGGACGGCAGCAGGAGACGCCTCAGGTTTCCTGGTCGAAGTCGATCACCAGCTTGTCGCTGACGACGTAGCTCTGGCAGCTGAGGATGAAGCCGCGCGCGACTTCGTAGTCCTCCAGCGCAAAGTTGACGTCCATGTCGACCTCGCCTTCGATGCGCTTGCAGCGGCAGGTCGAGCAGACGCCGCCCTTGCATGAGTAAGGCAGCTCGATGCCTTGCGCCAGCGCGGCATCCAGCACGGTCTCCTTGTTCTTCTCCAGCGTGAAGGAACGCGTGCGGCCGTCCTGGATCACCGTCACCTCGCACTGCTGCTGACCCACCTGCTTGTGCGCATGCGCGGGCGGGCGTGCCGAGGGGATGCTGGTGGCAAACAGCTCGCGCTTGATGCGCGCCTTGTCCACGCCGTTGTCGAGCAGCGCCTGCGACACCTCTTCCATCATCGAATGCGGGCCGCAGATAAAGGCGATGTCGATGTCCTGCGGCTTGACCCAGTGCTTCAGCAAGGCATGGACCTTCTCGCCATCGATGCGGCCGTTGAAGAGGTCGATATCCAGCTGCTCGCGGCTGAGCACGAACACCAGGTTGAAGCGCTGCAGGTAGGTGTCCTTCAGGTCTTCCAGCTCTTCCTTGAACAGCACCGACGACGAGGCGCGGTTGCCGTAGAACAGCGTGAAGCGGCTCTCGGGCTCGGCTTGCATCGTGGTCTTGATGATCGACAGCATCGGCGTGATGCCGCTGCCGGCGGCGAATGCCACGTAGTGCCTCGCTTGCGCGGCAGACAGCGGCACGTGGAAGTGGCCGGACGGCGGCATCACCTCCAGCTTCATGCCGGGCTGCAGCTGTTCGTTGGCCCAGTTCGAGAACAGGCCGCCGTCGACGCGCTTGATCGCCACGCGCAGCTGCTCGTCCTGCACCGCCGAGCAGATCGAGTACGAGCGGCGCACGTCCTCGCCGCCGATGCCGGTGCGCAGCGTCAGGTGCTGGCCCTGGATGTAGCGGTAGGTGTCGGCCAGTTCATCCGGCACGGCAAAGGTCACGGCCACGGCATCGCGGGTTTCGCGGGTGACCGAGGCCACGGTCAGTTCATGGAATTTGCTCATCTCACTACCCCGGTCAGGCTCAGTGCGCCTTGAAGTAATCGAACGGTTCCCTGCAGTCGCCGCAGCGGTACAGGGCCTTGCAGGCGGTCGAGCCGAACTGGCTCACCAGCCGCGTGTGCCGCGAGCCGCAGTGCGGGCAGGCCACCACCAGCGCGGGCGCCGCCTTGCGGCTGATGCCGCTGATGTCGATCACCTGCTGGGCCGGCGGCGCAATGCCGTAGCTGCCCAGGCTGGCCTTGCCGCGCGGCGTCATCCAGTCGGTGGTCCAGGCCGGCGCCAGCTGCGTCCGCACGCGCACGCTGGCGATGCCCTGCGCGGCCAGCGTGCGCTCGATCTCCTCCCGGATCACCGCCATGGCCGGGCAGCCGGAGTACGTCGGGGTGATGGTGATGACGCAGGCGTCGTCCTCCCATGCCACTTCGCGCACGATGCCGAGATCCACCACGGAAATCACCGGAATCTCGGGATCGGGCACCGTATCGAGCCAGGTCCAGACCTGCCCGACCGCCGGGCGTGCGATGGCTTGCGCAGTCATGGCGTTCACCAGCTCGCGCCCGGATAGGCGCGCTGCAGGAATTGCATTTCGGCCAGCAGGTAGCCGAGGTGTTCGGTATGGCGGCCGTGGCGGCCGCCGCTCTGCGACCACGTTCCGGCAGGCAGCCGCAGCGTGGCTTCTTCCAGCACCGCGGCCACATGGCGCTGCCACGGTGCGGCCAGTGATGCGGGATCGGGCACCACGCCGTCCTGCACCAGCGCGGCGTCGCCCGCGTCGGACTCGAACAGCTCACCGCTGAACATCCACAGGTCGTCGAAGGCATCCTGCATGCGGCGGTGGCTCTCTTCGCTGCCGTCGCCCAGGCGCACCACCAGGTCGGCGCTGCGGCGCACGTGGTAGGTCACTTCCTTGAGCGACTTGGCGGCGATCTCGGCGATGCGGGCATCGGTCGAGCGCTGCAGGCCGTCGAGCAGGAAGTAGTGCCAGGTGTCGAACAGGAACTGCCGCGCCAGCGTATCGGCATAGCTGCCGTTGGGCTGCTCCGCGAGCAGCAGGTTGCGGAACTGGTGCGCGTCGCGCAGGTAGGCCAGCTGGTCGGCGGTGCGGCCGGCGCCCTCCACTTCCGCGGCGTAGCCCAGCCACAGCCGGGTCTGGCCGATCATGTCGAGCGCGACATTGGTCAGCGCGATGTCCTCTTCCAGCGCCGGGCCGCGGCCGCACCATTCCGACAGGCGCTGGCCGAGGACCAGCGTGGAGTCGCCGAGGCGCAGCAGGTATTCAAGCTTGTGGTTGTCCATCATGCGGGCCGTATCAGATGTGCTTGACGGCTTCCGGCATCGGGAAGAACGTCGGGTGGCGGTAGACCTTGCTGTTGGCCGGCTCGAACAGCGGGCCCTTGTCGCCGGGGCTGCTGGCGACCACGTCGCCGGCCTTCACCACCCAGACGCTGACGCCCTCGTTGCGGCGCGTATAGACATCACGCGCGTTGTTGATCGCCATTTCGCCGTCGGGCGCGTGCAGGCTGCCCACGTGCTTGTGGGCCAGGCCGTGCTGGCTGCGGATAAAGATCTCCCAAAGCGGCCACTCTTTCATGGCAACCTCCTGTGTCATTGCGTTGGATGGATGGCGGCGCCGCGCGCCGCGGGGTCAGGCGGCGGCCCGCTGCGCCTGCTTGTCGGCATGGGTCACCAGGGCGTCGCGGAACCACGCGCCCTCTTCCCAGGCCTTGACGCGGGTGCGCAGGCGGTCGCGGTTGCAGGGGCCGTTGCCCTGGATGACGTTGTAGAACTCGGACCAGTCGATCTCGCCGAAGTCATAGTGGCCACGCTCCTCGTTCCACTTCAGCTCGGGATCGGGAATGACCAAACCCAGGTACTCGGCCTGCGGCACGGTCTGGTCGACCATCTTCTGGCGCAGTTCGTCGTTGGAGAACAGCTTGATGCGCCATTGCATGGATTGCGCGCTGTTGGGCGAATCGCCGTCGGACGGGCCGAACATCATCAGCGCAGGCCACCACCAGCGGTTGAGCGCGTCCTGCGCCATCTGTTTCTGCTCGGGCGTGCCGTTGCACAACGACAGCAGGATGTCGTAGCCCTGACGCTGGTGAAACGACTCTTCCTTGCACACGCGCACCATGGCGCGCGCATACGGGCCGAACGAGCAGCGGCACAGCGGCACCTGGTTGATGATGGCCGAGCCGTCTACCAGCCAGCCGATCATGCCGATATCGGCCCAGCTCAGCGTCGGGTAGTTGAAGATGCTGGAATACTTGGCCTTGCCGGTGTGCAGGTCGCCCAGCATCTGGTCGCGCGAGACGCCCAGCGTCTCGGCCGCGCTGTAGAGATACAGGCCATGGCCGGCCTCATCCTGGATCTTCGCCAGCAAGACTGCCTTGCGCTCCAGCGTCGGCGCGCGGGTGACCCAGTTGCCTTCCGGCAGCTGGCCCACGATCTCCGAATGCGCATGCTGCGAGATCTGGCGGACCAGGGTCTTGCGATAGGCCTCGGGCATCCAGTCCTTGGCCTCGATCTTGATCCCGGCATCCACGCGCGCCTGGAACTCGCGTTCCTGCGGCTCCATTTCTTCCATGGCGCGAAGCCTCGTCGCTCCTGTCTCCACCAGCTGTGCGTACATCCTTTGCTCCGCTCTTGGTTGCTCTGAATCGGGGTCTTGACCTGCATCAACATCGTTAGCTGCAACGGATGGTAGTGATACAATTTGATTCAATCAATCGGCGTTTGTGTATCACTTCAAGGGGCAGGCCAATGGCGACGTCAGGCACCGATCCGGTTTCCCCGCGCGTGGCGCGGCTGGCACGCGGGCTGAAGCTGGGCGCCAATTCCATGCTGGTGACCTTGTTCGGCGATGTGGTGGCGCCGCGGCCCCAGGCAATCTGGCTGGGCAGCCTGATCCAGCTGGCGGCGCCGTTCGGCATCAATGACCGGCTGGTGCGAACCGCCACCTTCCGCCTGACCGCTGACGAATGGCTGGCCGCGACCCGGATCGGGCGGCGCAGCTACTACGGGCTGTCAGAAGCCGGTTTGCAGCGTGTACTGCACGCCGGCAAGCGCATCTACGCCGGTGAGGCATCCGAATGGGATGGCCGCTGGACCCTGGTGATGGTGCGCGGTGACGTGCGCGCCACGGTCCGGCAGAAGCTGAAGCGGGAATTGCTGTGGGAGGGCTTCGGCGCCATTGCGCCAGGGGTGATGGCCCACCCCAATGCGGACCTCGCCTCGCTGCGCGAAATCATCGAGGCTGCACGCGCGCAGGACGATGTGGCGGTGATGGAGGCAAGCAGCCTCGAGGCGTTTTCCATCCGGCCGCTGCAGGCGCTGATGCACCAGACCTTCAAGCTCGGCGACGTGGCCGCTGCCTGGCAGGCACTGCTGCGCCGCTTTACGCCGCTGGCCGAAGAGGCCGCCGGGCTTGCTCCGGCCGATGCCTTCTTCGTGCGGACGCTGCTGGTGCACGAATACCGGCGCGTGCTGCTGCGCGACCCCAACCTGCCTGAAGCGATGCTGCCGCAAGACTGGCCCGGCCGCACCGCGCGCGGCTTGTGCCACACCCTGTATGGGGCGTTGCTCGACGCCAGCGAAGACTACCTGCACCGCGTGGTGGAAGCGGCGGACGGTTCGCTGCAGGATGCCAACCGGAGCCTGCGCCTGCGCTTTGGGGCCGGCGCGCAGGCTGCCGATGGCAATTAGCCGGGCATCGGGGGAATCCCGCGCACGGACTCACCCGTCCTTGAAGAGGAAGCTGTAGGCGTTCAGTGCCGGCACCCCGCCCAGGTGAGCAAAGAGGACTTTCGATCCTTGCGGAAACTCGCCGCGACGGACCATGTCGATCATGCCCTGCATGGACTTGCCCTCATAGACCGGGTCGGTCATCATGCCTTCCAGCCTGGCGCTGAGGCGGATGGCTTCCAGGGTGCCCGCCGACGGCAGGCCGTATTCGGGGCCGCCATAGCGGGTGTCCAGCACCACGTCCGCTTCAGTGATGTCGCGGCCGAGGCCGACCAGTTCCGCGGTATGGCGTGCGATGCGCAGGATCTGCGCGCGCGTCGGTTCCGGCTTCGCCGATGCATCAATGCCGATGACCCGGTCCGCGCGGCCGTCGGCAGCGAATCCCACCACCATGCCCGCCTGGGTGCTGCCGGTGACCGAGCAGACGACGATGTAGTCAAACCTGAAGCCGAGCTCGGCTTCCTGCTCCCGGACTTCCTCGGCGAACCCTACGTAGCCGAGACCGCCGAGCGGGTGCTCCGAGCAGCCTGCCGGAATCGGGTAAGGCTTTCCGCCCGCCTTGCGCACGCTCTCCATGGCATCTTCCCAGCTTGGGCGAATGCCGATGTCAAACCCTTCGCTGACCAGGCGCACGTCGGCCCCCATGATGCGCGACATCTGGATGTTGCCCACGCGGTCATAGACCGCGTCCGAGTAGTTGACCCAGTTCTCCTGCACCAGCACGCACTTCAGCCCCAGGTGGGCCGCGATGGCGGCAACCTGGCGCGTGTGGTTCGACTGGATCCCGCCGATCGAGACCAGCGTATCGGCGCCCTGCGCCAGTACGTCCGGAATGACGTATTCGAGCTTGCGCGTCTTGTTGCCGCCAAAGGCAAGCCCGCTGTTGCAGTCCTCGCGCTTGGCATAGAGCTCGACCTTGCCACCCAGGCTCTCGCTCAGCCGCGATAGCGGATGGATCGGCGTCGGGCCGAAGGTCAGGGAATGACGCGGAAATTGCTTCAGGTTCATGACTAGCTCCAGGTTGTGGTTGGCATGCGGGCGCGGGGCAGCCGCAAAGCCCGGCATTCGCACGGAAGCTGCGCGACGCCGCATCTGGAATCATCATAAGAAGGCTGAGACGAAAGGTGCTTGCAAAGATCTGCGACTTCTTGCACGATAAAAAGCCCCGAAGCACCATGAAATTCTCTTTATTCCGTAGAAATGGCCACATCCAGAATAAAATTTCGTACGAAATCCGAGACCTCCCCGCAGCCCGCGCCGGTGCTGGATCGCACGGACAAGGCCATCCTCCGCGCATTGCAGCGCGATGCGTCCATCTCCAACCTGGCCCTGGCGGCCAAGGTCAGCCTCAGCCCGCCCGCATGCCTGCGCCGCGTGGAACGCCTGAAAGCGGATGGCCTGATCCGCGGCGTCGTGGCGCTGCTGAACCCGGCTCCCCTGGACGCGGGGATGCTGGTCATCATCGGGGTCGTGCTGGACAGGTCCACGCCCGAGTCCTTCGCCGCCTTTGAGAAAGCGGCGCAGAAGGTATCAGGCTGCATGGAATGCCATGAAGTCACCGGGGAGTTCGACTACATCATGATGCTCAGGACGAAGGACAGCGAGAGCTTCAACCGCCTCCACGCGGAGCAGTTGCTCTACCTGCCGGGCGTGCGGCAGATTCGCTCGTTCATGGTGCTCAAGCAGGTGCTGTCGACGACGCAGTTTCCGATTTGAGGATCGGACTGGATCCGGCTGCGCGGACGAAGAGAGGAGACAGAGAGGGGAATTCAGGGGCCTGGGCCGCAGGAACCCCGCGGCCGTTGCTGCCTGGGCTCCATCCGGCCAGCCCCTTGAGCATTGGGGCTGGCGCCGTCCATCGCTCAGAATGAGCGCGGCAGGCCCAGTACGTGTTCGGCGACGAAGGAGTAGATCAGGTTGGTGGAGATCGGTGCCACCTGGTACAGCCGCGTTTCCCGGAACTTGCGCTCCACGTCGTATTCGCAGGCAAAGCCGAAGCCGCCGTGGAACTGCAGGCAGGCGTTGCCGGCCTCCCAGCTGGCCTTGGCCGCCAGGTACTTGGCCATGTTGGCCTGGGCCCCCATGGGTTCGTGCTTGTCAAACAGCTCACAGGCTTTCCAGCGCATCAGGTTCGCCGCTTCCAGTTCGATGAAGGACTCGGCAATCGGGAACTGCACGCCCTGGTTCTGGCCGATGGGGCGGCCGAAGACCTCGCGTTCCTTGACGTACTTGGTCACGCGGTCAATGAACCAATAACCGTCGCCGATGCACTCGGCCGCGATCAGCGTGCGCTCGGCGTTCAGGCCGTCGAGGATGTACTTGAAGCCCTTGCCCTCTTCACCGATCAGGTTTTCCTCGGGGATTTCCAGGTCCTCGAAGAACAGTTCATTGGTCTCGTGGTTGACCATGTTGGGGATGGGGCGCACGGTCAGGCCCTTCTTCTGCGCCTCGTGCAGGTCCACCATGAAGATCGACATCCCCTCGCTCTTCTTCTTCACCTCGGCCAGCGGCGTGGTGCGCGCCAGCAGGATCATGAAGTCGCTGTGCTGGACGCGGCTGATCCAGACCTTCTGGCCGTTGATGACGTAGCGGCCGTCCTTCTTGACCGCTGACGTCTTGATCTTGGTGGTGTCCGTGCCAGTGGTCGGCTCGGTCACGCCCATGGACTGCAGGCGCCATTCGCCCGAGGCAATCTTCGGCAGGTACTTGTCCTTCTGTGCCTTGGAGCCGTGCCGCAGCAGCGTGCCCATGTTGTACATCTGGCCGTGGCAGGCGCCGGAGTTGCCGCCACAGCGGTTGATCTCTTCCATGATGACCGAGGCTTCGGTCAGGCCCAGGCCGGAACCGCCGTACTCCTGCGGGATCAGGGCCGCAAGCCAGCCCGCCGCGGTCAGCGCATTGACAAAGGCCTCGGGATAGGCGCGCTGCTCGTCAACCTTGCGGAAGTACTCATCGGGAAACTCGGCGCAAAGCGCACGGATGGCGTCGCGGATTTCTTGGAAGTTGTTCGATTGGGTCTGTTCGATCATGGCGCTTGGCTTGCGTTCGGTCTCTGGCGGACGGCCGCCTCCTTTTGATAGCCGCAATAGTCGCGGCGTTCGGCCAGTTGGACAATCAGCCTTTCCGAAAGCGCGCCTTCCATCGGGGTTAAGTCCCGGCGACGGTCAAGGCCTTTCGCTTTCGCCAAAGTCCACCATTGGCATTGTCAAATAGCGCAAACCACGCTTTGGGGACATGCTCCGGGCCATGCACAACCTCGCCTCCCGCCTGCAAGCCCTGATCCGCCCCGGAGACCATATCTGGTGGGGGCAGGCCACCGCCGAGCCGCTGACGCTGACGCGCGCGCTGGTAGAACACCGCCACGCCATCGCCCAGGGCGGACGGCTCAGTGTCTTTGTCGGCATCGGGCAGTCAGACACCCTGCAGCCGGCTCAGGCCGACGTGCTCGACTTCTTCGGCTACGCCGCCAGCGGCCCGCACCGGCATCTGGCCAGGGCCGGCGTGCTGGACATCGTGCCCAGCCACTATTCGCACCTGCCCGGGCTGATCCGCCAGGGCACGCTGCGGGCGGACGTGGCGCTGGTGCAGGTCTCGCCCGCCGACGAGCAGGGGCGCCACAGCCTGGGGCTGGTGCATGAATACCTCCCCGCGGCGCTCGACCGCGCCCGCGTCATCATCGCCGAGGTGAACCCGGAGGTGCCGTGGACCCACGGCAGCCGCTACCTGAGCGCGGACGATATCGACCTGCAGGTCGAAGCGCTGCACCCGCCGATCAGCCTTGACCGCAGCGCGCCCGGCCCGGCCGAACAGGCGATTGCACGCCACATCGCCGGCTGGGTGGAGGATGGCGCCACCCTGCAGATGGGCATCGGCAACCTGCCCGAGGCCGTGATCGCGGCGCTGCATGGCCACCGTGACCTGGGCCTGCACAGTGGTGCGATCGGCGACGGCATTGCGGCGCTGGCCGAAGCCGGGGTGCTGACCAACGCACGCAAGAGCATCGATACCGGCGTGGGCATCGCCGGCATCCTGATGGGCAGCGAACGGCTGCGGCGCTGGGCGCACCGCAATCCGCAGCTGCAGCTGCGCGAGACCGCCTATACCCATCACCCCGAGGTCCTGGCCAGCGTCGACAAGCTGACCGCCATCAACTCCGCCATCGAGGTCGACCTCACCGGCCAGGTGAACGCCGAAGTCGCCGCCGGCGTCTATGTCGGCGCCGTCGGCGGTGCCGTGGACTTCCTGCGCGGCGCCGCGCGCAGCCGCGGCGGCCTGCCCATCGTCGCGCTGCCGGCGACCGCCAAGGGCGCGAGCCGCATCGTGGCGCAGTTGTCCGGCCCGGTCAGCACGCCCCGCTCGGACGCGGGCCTGATCGTCACCGAACACGGCGTGGCCGACCTGCGCGGCCAGACGCTGTCGCAGCGCGTGCGCCGCATGCTGGACATTGCCGCCCCCGAACACCGCGAGGACCTGGAGCGCCAGGCCCACGCCCTGCTGCGCCAGTGCGGCGCGGTCTTCGTGGCCCTTCCCGGGCACACGCTGACCAACTGACTTATTTGCTCACCCCAACACAGAGTTCCAAGGAGACTTCCATGCGCAGAGCTGCAATCGTCACTCCCCTCCGCACGCCCGTCGGCACCTTCGGCGGCAGCCTGCGCCCGGTGCCCGTGGAGGAACTGGCCGCCACCGCCGTGCGCGCCGTGGTGGAACGCAGCGGCATCGATCCCGCGCGTATCGACGACGTGGTCTTTGCCCAGTCCTACGCCAACAGCGAAGTGCCCTGCGTTGGCCGCTGGGCCGCGCTGCAGGCTGGCCTGCCGGTCGAGGTGCCGGGCATGCAACTGGACCGCCGCTGCGGCGGCGGCCTGCAGGCCATCGTCACGGCCTCGATGATGGTGCAAAGCGGCGCCGCCGACGTGGTGATCGCGGGCGGCGTCGAGAGCATGAGCAATATCGAGTACTACACCACCGACATGCGCTGGGGCGCGCGCTCGGGCAATGTGCGCTTCTTCGACCGCCTCGACCGCGGCCGTGAACGCTCCCAGCCGGTCGAGCGCTTCGGCAAGATCTCCGGAATGATCGAGACCGCCGAGAACCTGGCGCGCGACTACGGCATCAGCCGCGAACAGGCCGATGTCTTCGCCGCCCGCAGCCACGCACGGGCCGCGGCAGCCTGGGAGGCCGGCCGCTTCGATGCCGAGGTCGTGCCCGTGCAGGTGCCCCAGCGCAAGGGCGATCCGGTGCGGTTCGCGCGCGACGAAGGTTTCCGCCCGGAAACCACCCGTGAAAGCCTGGGCAAGCTGCGCACCCTGATGCCGAACGGTACCGTCACCGCCGGCAACGCCAGCCAGCAGAACGACGCCTCGGCCGCGTGCCTGATCGTGGCCGAAGACAAGCTGGCCGAACTGGGCCTCACCCCCATGGCCTCGCTGGTGGGCTGGGCGGCGGCTGGCTGCGAGCCCTCGCACATGGGCATCGGCCCGGTGCCCGCGGTGAAGAAGCTGCTGGCGCGCCTGAACCTGACGCTGGACCAGATGGACCTGGTCGAGCTGAACGAAGCCTTCGCCTGCCAGGTGCTGGCCGTGCTCAAGGGCTGGGAATGGCATGACCAGGACGCGATCGAGCAGAAGCTCAACGTGAACGGCTCGGGCATCTCGCTGGGCCATCCGATCGGCGCCACCGGCGTGCGCATCCTGGCCACGCTGCTGCACGAACTGCAGCGCCGCGGCGGCCGCTATGGCCTGGAAACCATGTGCATCGGCGGCGGCCAGGGAATTGCCGCGGTCTTCGAACGCTACTGAGAAAACCCACTGCATTCACCGTACAGCCCCCGTGCGCGACGGCGGGGGCTCGCCCGCCTTTTGCCTTTTGCTTTTCGGCTTTTGCCTTCGGCTCTTTGCTTTACGTAGGAGAAGTATCTTGATTTCCACCTCACGCCGCCACGCCATGCTGGCCGCCCTGGCCCTGTGCGGCGCAACCCTGGCCACTCCCCCTGCCTCGGCGCAGCCCAACGGCCAGCCGGTGCGCCTCGTGGTCGGCTACGCGGCCGGCGGCCCCGCCGACCAGGCCGCGCGCCTGTTCGCCGTGGCGTTGGGCAAGGCGCTCAACGCCAACGTCATCGTCGACAACAAGCCCGGCGCCAATGCCACGCTGGCCGGCTATGAAGTGGTCCGCGCCAAGCCCGACTGCGCCACGCTGTGGTTCGCCGCCAGCGCGGCGCTGACGGTCGCGCCCAATATCATGAAGAGCCTGCCGTACGACCCGGCGAAGGACCTTGCCCCGGTGGCACCGGTGGCGCGCTACTACAACATGCTGGTGGCCAACGTCAAGGAGCCGTTCAAGGGCACCCAGGACCTGGTTGCCTACGCCAAGGCGCATCCCGGCAAGCTCAGCTACGGCTCCTCGGGCGTCGGCAGCTCCAACCACGTCGCCATGGCCCTGTTCGCCCGGCAGGCGCAGGTCGAGCTGAACCATATTCCCTACAAGGGCAATGCCCCGGCCATGACCGATACCATCGGCGGCCAGATCGACGTGATGTTCGACATCATCAGCACCGCCAGCGGCTATGTGCAGAGCGGCAAGGTCAAGCCCATCGCGGTGGGCTCGCCCAAGCGCAGCGCATCGCTGCCCGGCGTGCCCACCTTCCGCGAATCCGGGATTGCCGGCCTCAGGGACTACGAAGCCGGCGGCTGGTACGCCGTCTACGCCCCCAAGGGCGTAACCCCCGAGCACACCCAGAAGCTGGCCGCGGCAGTGCGGCAGGCCGTGGAAGACGCGGAGCTCAGGAAGCGCTATGCCGAGCTGGGCTACGAACAGTGGAGCGGCACCACGCAGGACGTCGTGAACACCGCCGCGCGCGAGCGCACGCAGTGGGCCAGCGTGCTCAAGGGCGTGACGCTGGACTGACTGCCCCGCCACCCTCGAACCGACACCGACCCGACATCCAGGAAGAACTGACATGATCCGCGATAACGACATCCTCGAAGCCCTGCTCGACAGCGTGCGCCGCTTTGTGCGCGAACGCCTGGTTCCCGCCGAGGCGCTGGTCGCCGAGACCGACGAAATCCCGCAGGACATCGTGCAGGATATGCGCGAGATGGGCCTGTTCGGCATGACCATCCCCGAGCGCTTTGGCGGCCTGGAGCTGACCATGGAAGAGGAAGTGCGCGTGGTCATGGAGCTGTGCCAGACTTCGCCGGCCTTCCGCTCGCTGCTGGGCACCACCGTGGGCATCGGCTCGCAGGGCATCCTGATGGATGGCACGCCGGAGCAGCAGGCAGCGTGGCTGCCCCGCCTGGCCACCGGCGAGATCCTGGCCTCGTTTGCCCTGACCGAACCGGAAGCCGGCTCGGACGCCGGTTCGCTGCGCACCACCGCGGTCAGGGATGGCGACCACTACGTGGTCAACGGCACCAAGCGCTTTATCACCAACGCGCCGCAGGCCGGCATGTTCACGCTGATGGCGCGTACCAATCCTGAAATCAAGGGCTCGGCCGGCGTCTCGGCATTTATCGTCGATGCCAGGACACCAGGCATCAGCTTCGGCAAGCGCGACGTGAAGATGGGACAGAAAGGCGCGCACACCTGTGACGTGATCTTCGACAACGTGCGCGTCCCGGCCGAGAACCTGATCGGCCTGAAGGAAGGCCAGGGCTTCAAGACGGCGATGAAGGTGCTCGACAAGGGCCGGCTGCACATTGCGGCGGTCAGCGTCGGGGTGGCCAGGCGCGTGCTGCGCGACGCGCTGAACTACGCGCTGGAGCGCCAGCAGTTCGGCCAGCCGATCTGCGAGTTCCAGCTGATCCAGGCCATGCTGGCCGACAGCCAGGCCGAGCTCTATGCCGCCGAATGCATGGTGATCGACGCCGCGCGCCGCCGCGACGAAGGCAGGAACGTCTCCACCGAGGCCTCGTGCTGCAAGATGTTCGCCACCGAGATGGTGGGCCGCGTGGCGGACCGCGCGGTGCAGATTCTCGGCGGTTCCGGCTATATTTCCGAGTTCGGCATCGAGCGCTTCTACCGCGATGTGCGCCTGTTCCGCCTGTATGAGGGCACCACGCAGATCCAGCAGGTCATCATCGCGCGCAACATGATCCGTGAAGCCCGCGGCGCCTAGGAACCCGTTCCAGGACGCCTGACCCATGCCCACGCGCAACGCTGCCCGTCCCCAGGAGGGGCAGCCTGCCATGAGACCGCCTGACCCGACATGACAGATTCCACCGCTACGCCGGCCACTGGCCTTCCTCCCCCCTCCCCCCGCACCGGCGCCCTGAGCCACCTGCGCGTGCTCGACCTCTCGCGCGTGCTGGCCGGGCCGTGGTCCACCCAGAACCTGGCGGACATGGGCGCCGACGTGATCAAGATCGAAAAGCCCGGCGAAGGCGACGATACGCGCCACTGGGGGCCCCCGTTCCTCGCTGACGAGGCCGGCGCCCCGACCCGGCAGGCTTGCTATTTCACCGCCGCCAACCGCAACAAGCGCTCGGTCACGGTCGACATGGCCACGCCGGAGGGACAGGAGCTGATCCGCGAACTGGCCCGGCAGAGCGATGTGGTGGTGGAGAATTTCAAGACCGGCGGCCTCAAGCGCTACGGGCTGGACTATGACAGCCTGAGTGCGCTCAACCCGCGCCTGATCTACTGCTCGGTCACGGGGTTTGGCCACACCGGTCCCTACGCGGCGCGGCCCGGCTACGACCTGCTGATCCAGGCCATGAGCGGCCTGATGAGCATCACCGGCCACGCCGACGGCGAGCCCGGCGGCGGCCCGATGAAGGTGGGCGTGGCCGTGATCGACCTGTTCACCGGCATGTACGCCACCACCGCGATCCTGAGCGCGCTGGAAGCGCGCCACTTCACCGGCCGCGGCCAGCATATCGACATCGCGCTGCTGGATGTGGCGATGGCGGTGCTGGCCAACCAGGGTGCGGGCTTCCTGAACGCCGGCGACGTGCCCCGGCGCCAGGGGAATATCCACCCCAGCGTGGTGCCCTACCAGGACTTCCCGACCGCCGACGGCAATATGCTGCTGGCCATCGGCAACGACGGGCAGTTCGCACGCTTCTGCGACGCCGCGGGCGTGGACTGGGCGCGCGACGAGCGCTATGCCACCAACACCGGCCGCGTCAACAACCGCAAGACGCTGATCGCGATGATGATGGAGCTCACGCGCACCCGCTCCACGGCGCAATGGGTCACGCTGCTGGAAGCCAATTCCGTGCCTTGCGGCCCCATCAACAACATCGCCCAGGCCCACGCCGACCCCCATGTGCTGCACCGTGGCCTGCGCGTCGAGCAAGAGCGCTATCCGGGAGCCCAGCCGCCCGCCGGCGAGTCCGTGAACCAGGTGGTCACCGCGGCCAGCCCGTTGCGCCTGTCGGAGACGCCCCCGACGCTGCGCTATGCCCCGCCCGCGCTGGGCCAGCACACCGACGAGGTGCTGCGCGAGTACCTGAAGCTCGGCCCGGAGCAACTTGAAGCATTGCGCGCCAGGCGCGTGGTGTAAGCGGCCAGGCGGCTTTCGGCGGGCAAGAAATCCGCCTTTGCCGATTTGCGATTGCACCGTGCAACGGGCACACATACACTGGCGCCGTTCGGCTGGCACGCCGCCTTGCCGAACGGTTCTTCCAGCACAAGGATTCCCGCGAGATGCCACCGGACCGAGACACCCCACCACGGATCAGCGACATCCCACGCCACTGGGCCGCCGAGACCCCCGGCCATGTGGCCGTCTTCGAGGAAGGCCGGACCACCACCTATGCGCAGCTGTGGGCGGGCATCGAGGATGCGCAGCGCTACCTGCAAGCGCAGGGCGTCGGCACCGGCGATCGGGTGCTGATCACGGCCGAGAACTGCCTGGCGGTGATCACGCTGGTGTTCGCCTTGTCAGAACTGGGCGCGTGGCCGGTCGTCGTCAACGCCCGTCTGTCGGAGCGCGAAATCGAGGTGATCCGCGCCCACTGCCAGCCGCGCCTGATGCTGTTCACCCACGCGGTGTCGCCCGATGCCCTGCGGCACGGCGTGCGCTACCGGGCCAGGGAGATTGCCCCGGCCGGCCTCGGCCCGCTGATGGCAGGCGCTGTCGACGAAGCCGGCGAGCGCGAGCCTGAAGCGCTGGCGCGTGACGTCGCCGCGTTGATCTACACCTCGGGCACCACCGGACAGCCCAAGGGCGTGATGGTCACCCACCGGGGCTTGCTGCACTTTGCGCGGGTCACGGTGGCGTCGCGCCGCATGCAGGCAGACGACTGCGCCTATGCGGTCATGCCCATGTCGCATATCTTCGGCCTGGGGACGCTGCTGGTCTCGACCCTGCAGGCCGGCGCCAGCCTGTACCTGAGCGCCCGCTTCAATGCCGCTGACGTCACCGCCGCGATCCGGCAGGGCGCGATCACGCTGCTGCAGGGCGTGCCGACGATGTTCAACCGCATCCTCGCCCATGTGCGGGCAACGGGCACGCCCCTGCAGCCTTCGCCGCGGCTGCGCTATCTCTACACCGGCGGCGGGCCGCTTGATCCGACGCTCAAGCACGACGTCGAGGCGATGTTCGGCCAGCCGCTGCACCATGGCTATGGCATGACCGAATATGCGGGGTCGCTGTTCGTGACCCGCATGGACCGGCCGCGCACCGATTGCTCGGCGGGCGAGATCGTCGAAGGCGCAGAACTGCGGGTAGTCGGGCCGGAGGGCAAGCCGGTGCCGCAGGGGGAACCCGGCGAGCTATGGATCAGGGGGCCCGGCGTGATGCGCGGCTACTACCACGCACCGGACCTCAGCGCCGAGGCCCTGCGGCCCGACGGCTGGCTCAACACCGGCGACATCGGCCGGCTGGATCCTGACGGCGCGCTGTTCATCGTCGGCCGCACCAAGGACCTGATCATCCGCTCGGGCTTCAATGTCTTCCCGATCGAAGTCGAATCGGTCATCAACACGCATCCGTCCGTGCGCGTGTCAGCCGTCATCGGGCAGCCCACCGCGGACGGCAACGAGGAAGTGATCGCCTTCGTCGAGATCAGGGATGGCGAGAAATTCGACGCGCCGGCGCTGCACGACTACCTGGTCGACCGCCTGTCGCCGTACAAGCGCCCGGAGCGGATCCTGCGCGTGGCCTCGATCCCCACCACGGCCAGCGGCAAGCTGCTGAAACACCAGCTGCGGCAGATGCTTGCGGACAAGCCCTAGTCCACTGAATCACTGAAATTGGTCGGTGCCTGCCATGTCAATGATTCAGTGGACTAGTCCTGGCGCCCGAGGCCGTCCTCGACCAGCAGGTCCACCAGCTTGCGCGCAAACAGCGGCAAGGCGCCGAGGTCGGCCACGCATACCTGCAGCTTGCGCTCGGCCCATTCATCGTTGAGCTGGACGATGCGCAGCGCCATCGTCTTCGCATGGCGGCTGGCGGTAGTCTCCGGCAACACGCCGACACCGACATTGGCCTCGATCATCCGGCAGGCGGTCTCGAAGTTGCTGACCTGCACGCGCCAGCGCAGCGAGCGCTGCAGGTCGGCCGCGGCCCGCATCAGGAAATTGTGGATTGCGCTGGCCTCGGGCAGGCCGATGAAGTCGTAGTCCAGCGTATCGATGAAATCCACGCTGCCGCGCTCGGCCAGCGGATGGCTCAGCGCGGTGGCCAGCACCAGGCGGTCGCGCCGGTAAGGCATCACCTCCAGCCCTTCCGTGCGCACGTTGCCGGCAATGATGCCGATATCCACCATGCCCTCCTGCACCGCGCGCACGATATCCGGGCTCAGGCGCTCGTGCATGTCGATGGTCACGTCCGGATGGCTGACGAGATAAGTGCGCAGCACCGCCGGCAGGAACTCGCTCATCGCGGTGGTGTTGGCGAACACGCGCACATGGCCTTTCACGCCCGCCGCGTATTCCTGCAGATCGCCGCTCAGCTGCTCCAGCTGGCGCAGCACGCGGCGCGCATGGGCGAGCAGGGTCTCCCCCGCCCCGGTCACCTTCACGCCCTGGCTGCTGCGGCTCAGCAGCTTGACGCCGACGTGTTCCTCGAGGTTCTTGATGCGCGTGCTGGCCGCGGCCAGCGACAGGTGCGAGCGTTGCGCACCGCCGGTCAGGCTCTGGGCCTCCGCAATATGCGTGAACAGTTTCAGGTCGACCAGATCAAAGCGCATGACATCATTCCGCAGCGTAGGGCCGGATTATCTCGCAAAGCGCGGCGCGCAGTACACTCTGGCGGGCGCAATTTGCAGTGGCCGGCACCCTCGCATCCGGGACCTGATCCGGGGAGCTTACGAACGTCAGGTAGATTTTTGGGAACGAGTCAGGCGACCGAGCGCTGCCGCTGCGCTGCGCGCGCCACCGCCAACCGGCTGGCAGCCTCCATCGATAAGCCGAAGCGGTCGTAGAAAGCGCAGTCCAGATCACTGCTGGCTGGCCAGCCGACGCGCCGCCGGGCATCGCCAATGCCGGCATCACCGGCCATGACCTCGAACAGCAACCGCATCAGCCGTTGCGTGCGGCACAGCTCGGTCAGCGCCGTGCCCTGCGAAAACAGCAGGCGGCGCAGCTGTGCCGTGGACATGCCCAGCCGTTCCGCGATAAACGCAGCATTCCAGGCGTAATGCGGTTGCAGGAAGACCCGCTTGCAGATGCGGTGGTGCAGGCATTCCTGCTGCGCCGCGGGGATCATGCGCTGGATTTCGAGGGTGCACGCGGCCGGCTGAGTGCTGCCGCCATCCAGGTGCAGCGCAAAGGTTTCAAACGGTTCGATGGTGAGCTGCTGGCCCGGCAGCAGCAGACGCTCATAGCCGCGGCGCCTGAGCACCAGCCTGCCGTGGGCCGCAGAGACCGACAGCGGGAAGGCCAGCAACAGCTGCTGCAGGCTGACGTGCATGTGGGACTGCAGATGGACGTGCATGGTGGCTCGGGATGCGGACAGGATCAGACTGCATGATCGCCGCTAATCGGATTGCCCGCCTCTGCCATTTCCGAATGCACCGTTCACCGCCGCCCCATGGCGGGCTCCATCACGTAACTCCGACGAGCGAAGCTCACGCGGTGAACGGCAGACTGCGATGCCGCTTGCCGGTGAGCGCCGCGACGGCATTAGCCAGTGCCGGCGCGATCGGCGGCACCGCGGTCTCGCCAATGCCGGTCGGCGGGTCAGCCGATGGCACGATATGCACCGCGATCTGCGGCGGCAGGTCCGCATGCGTCGCCACCCGGTAGTCGTTCCAGTTGGCTTGCTGGACCACGCCATCCTTCAGCGTGATCTGCGCGCCGGGCAGCGTGGTGCCCAGCCCCATCATCATGCCGCCCTGGACCTGCGCCTCGACCGTGCGCGGGTTGATCGGCATGTTGCAGTGGACGGCCGCGGTCACCCGGTGCACCACCGGCTGGTTGCCGCGCATCGAGACCTCGACGATGTAGGCCACCACGGTGTCGAACGATTCATGCACCGCCACGCCCCAGGCACGCCCGGCCGCGAGGCGCATCTTGCCGTAGCCCGAGCGCTCGACCGCCAGGTCCAGTGCCGCCAGGTGACGCTTGTGCTCACGCAGCAGCGTGCGGCGGTACGCCACCGGATCGATCCCGCCTGCGCGCGCCAGTTCATCGACCAGGGTCTCCATCACGTACGCCGTGTGCGTGTGCCCCACCGAGCGCCACCACAGCACCGGCACGTTGACCTTGGGATGATGGATCTCGAGCGCGATCGGGAACGGATAAGCACTGTCGCTCACACCCTCGACCATGGTCGAGTCGACCCCGTTCTTCACGGTGAAGGACTCGAACGGGGTGCCGCTGGTTATGGACTGGCCGACGATCACGTGCTTCCAGGCCAGCACCCTGCCCTTGCCGTCGTGGCCGATTTCAACGCGGTGCAGGTGCATCGGGCGGTAGTAGCCGCCGCGCACGTCGTCTTCGCGCGTCCAGATCGTCTTGATCGGCTCGCGCCGGCCCGCCGCATAGCGCGCCTTGGCCACCTGCGCGGCCTCGAACAGGTAGTCGGACGTGGGCACGGCACGCCGGCCGAAGCCGCCGCCGGCCATCATGGTGTTGAACGTCACCTGTTCCGGCTTCAGGCCGAGCACGGCTGCGACGTTGGCCTGGTCGACGGTCTGGAACTGCGAGCCGGCCCACACCGTGCACTGGTTGCCGCGAAAATCGATGGTGCAGTTGAGCGGCTCCATCGGCGTGTGCGCCAGGTAGGGGAAGACATACTCGGCGGTGAGCTTGTGTGGCGCGGTGGCAAGCGCCGAAGTGTCCGCCGCCTTGGCCTGCACGCCGGGCCGGGCCGCCAGTTCGCGGTAGCGCGCCAGCAGTGCATCGCTGTCCGGCTTCTCGACGCCGCTGGTGTCCCATTCCACCTGCAGCACCTCGCGCGCCGTACGCGCCGGCCAGAAGCCATTGGCGACGATCGCCAACCCGGTCGCGCCGCCGGCCAGCGGAACCTGGTAGACCTCTTCCACGTCGGCGATGGCCTTGGCACGCGCGGGGTCGAAGCGCGCGACCCTGGCGCCGAACACCGGCGGATGCACCATGACCACGGTGCGCGCGCCGGGCAGCGCCATGTCGATGCCGAACTGCTGCCTGCCGGTGGACTTGTCGCGCGCATCGAGCCTGCCGGTGGGCTTGCCGATCAGCCTGAACTGCTGCGGCGACTTCAGCTGCACGCTTGCCGGCACCGGCTCGGCCAGGGCCGCGGCGGCCAGTTCGCCGTATGTGGCACGGCGGCCGTCGGGCGCGGTCACCACTCCGGCCTCGGCCTTCAGCTGGCCGGCCGGCACCCCGAAGCGCCTGGCGGCCGCCCCGAGCAGCATGGCGCGCATGCGCGCGCCGATCTCGCGATACTGCGTCCACGAGTTCTTCATACTGGTCGAGCCACCGACCATCTGGATATGGAACACCGGATCCTTATAGGCCTCGCCGGCCGGGGCCAGCTGGCAGCGCACCTTGCTCCAGTCCGCATCCAGTTCCTCGGCCACCAGCATCGGCAGTGCCGTCTGCACGCCCTGCCCGAATTCAAGCTTGCCGATGGTGACCATCACCGTGCCGTCGGCATCGATACTGACGAAGGCCGACGGCTGCACCGGCGCCTTGGGCGGCGCGGCCGCCTCCGTCTGCGCGCCAAGCGGAACGGCACAAAGCGCGAAGCCTGAGCCTACGCTCAGTTTCAGGAAGGTCCGCCGGTCGATGCCGCCGCTTGCCTGCTGCATGAGTCTCATGGCATCTCCTCAGCCCATAGCCTTGGCTGCATCCTTGACCGCGGCATGGATGCGCGCATAGGTGCCGCAGCGGCACAGGTTGGCGCTCATGGCCTGTTCGATGTCGGCATCGGTCGGGCGCCGGTTGACCTTGAGCAGCGCCACCGCCGACATGACCTGGCCGCTCTGGCAATAGCCGCACTGCGTGACGTCGTTGCGAACCCAGGCCTCTTCGACCGCGCGCCCCACCGGATCCTCGCCGATGCCCTCGATCGTGGTGAGCTGCCGGCCGGCGATGGAGGACACCGGCGTCACGCACGCGCGGCGCTGCTGGCCATCGACATGGACCGTGCACGCGCCGCACACCGCGATGCCGCAGCCGAACTTGGTGCCGGTCAGGCCCAGCGTGTCGCGCAGCACCCACAGCACCGGCGTGTCGCCGGGCACGTCAACCTGCTGGGTCTTGCCGTTCAGTTGAAAGGAAATCATGGCTGGCTCCCGTTGCTCATGCCTGTCGTCTGGGTCAAGGCGCCCGATCCGGCGATGGCGCGCAGGTTCTTCAGCAAGGCTTCGTCGGCGGCGGCGCGCGTGGGCCCGGCAGAGGTGCGCAGCGGCTCGCGCGTATCGCACGGCGCGCCATTGCGTATCCACTGGCGCACCTGCTCGTCGAACGCGGGCTTGTCCAGCGGCGGCAATTCACGCCCTGGCCCCGGCTGCCAGCCCCATGCCACCAGGTGGTCTGTCGCCATGTGTTCTTCGAGCATCGCCAGCGAACGGCCGCCGTTGCTCCTGGTGTCGCGCAAGACCTTGCACAGCGCCGGCCCGGACAGGCCCAGCCATGACATCTTCATCTTCGCTGGCGGCATGTGCCAGCCCGGCTGGCCGTCGGTATCGAGCCCGGGCGGCGCATGCGCGAGCGGACTGTTCTGGGTGGCATGGCAGGTGGCGCATTGCAGTGGCGGCACGCCTTTGCCGTCGGCGCCACGCTGCACCGGTGGAAAGTGCACCCGTTTCGCATCGCCCTGCAGCGGGCCGTCGGGCACGTGGCAATTCAGGCAGCGGGCATGCAGCAGCACACGTTCGATCTGCGCGAAGGCCCGCAGCCCGGCGTTGCGGTCGGGCGTGGCGGAAACCTGCGTGGGCTGGAAGGCTGCGCCGGGCCCGGCAGCAAAGGCGAGCGCCGGAAGCGTCAGGACGGAGCCCGCCAAAAGCTGGCGAGTGGCGGCGACGAGAGGGTTGCGGGCGTGATGCATCATGGGGCCTCCTCCTTCACCGCCGTCGGCGTGCTTGATCGTTGTAGTGCCTGATGCGATCCCTGGCAAGGCGAAACGGCAGGAGAGGATCGAGGTGCCCGGATCGGCAAGCAGCACTTATTCGAGATGGTCACCAGTGCTGCAATGTCTCAATGAAGTTCTATCATGCAGACGAAGCGCACTGCCGATTGAAGGGCATGCCGCGCTCCGACCAAACGGCCTGTGATGCATATGGACCAAGATTCGCGACAAGACGCGTCCGATGGATCGGTGATGTTCGCGGACGTCTGCGACAGCACCAGACTCTACGAGCAGGCCGGCGATGCCGTGGCGCTTGGCGCAATCCGCCAGTGCCTGGCGCTGATGAAGTCCCACTCCGCGGCCGCGCAAGGACGGGTGGTCAAGACCATCGGTGACGAAATCATGGTGCTGTTTCCCGCCGCTGAAAATGCGATGCGGGCGGCACTGGACATGCAGGAGGCCGTCGCCGCGCTGCCGCCGATCATCGGCGCGCCGCTGGCGATCCATATCGGCTTTCACCATGGCCCGATCCTGTCGGACGAATCCGGCGACCTGTTCGGCGACACCGTGAACCTTGCCGCCCGACTGGCCAGCCTGGCGTCGCGGGGCCAGATCATCACCAGCAAGAACGCGGTGGAGCAACTGTCCGCGGGGCTGCGCCAGATGACACGCTACCTGTATCCGATCCAGGTGCGCGGCAAGCACCAGGTGATCGAGCTGTACGAAGCGATCTGGCAGCAGAACATCGACCTGACCCTGGTGGCCCCGGCGGATCTTGCATCGGCCCGTTCCGCACTGCTCTCGCTACGGTATCGGGAAACCGTCTTCGAAATGAACACCGCCTCGCCGCCTGTCACCATCGGCCGGGACACGACCATGAGCATCGTGGTCACGGACCGGCAGGTGTCGAGATTCCAGGCCACGGTGGAGCCGCGCGGCGGCCGCTTTGTCCTGATCGACAGAAGCTCGAACGGCACCCACGTGAGGATCGATGGCGAAAACGCGCTCATCCTGCGCCGTGACGAAATCACGCTCAGGGGTCATGGCTGGATTACCTTTGCCCAGCCGAAAGAATGCATCGACGAGGGTATCGAGTTCTTTGTCGACGAGAAGTGATGCTGGCAGGCAGGAAGCCGCGCGGCCGCAACCCATCGGAACAGGCCGCGGCCGCGCGTGGCGGGTTACCCTCCCAGCTCCTGAAAGGCGTGCCCGTTGGCTTCCAGCCCCGTCAACAAACCGGGTGGCAATGCGTTCTCCGGGACCGTCCCTTCAAGTTGCCACTCCTTTGCGTCGGCGAGGTCCTGAAGTCCTGCCCCCTTGCGCACATAGAGTCCCAGCGTCGGTTTCAGCAGATTGATGTAAAAATCGTACTCCTGCATTTGCGAATCTCCCACGAAAGTGCCCTGGCTCTTGCGCTCAAGCGCTGGAGTCTCCTGCCGCGACGGTGCTGTCCGCCTTCTTGGGTGCAGCACCCTTGGCGGCAGCTTTGCCTGCCTTCGGCTTCTTGACGGGTTCCATCTTCCTGAAGACCACGGCGTCGCTTGCCTTGTCGTAGCCGAGCTCGACGCTGTCGCCGGATTTCAGCTTGTCGCCGAGAATCTCCTTGGCCAGCCCGGTCTCGACCGACTGGCGGATCTGGCGCCGCAGCTCCCGCGCACCGAACTCTGGCTGGTATCCCACCTCGACCAGGTGATCGACCAGGTCATCGTCGAGCTTGACCGTGATGTCCTGCGCGGCGGCGGTGCGCACCACGCGCTCCAGCTGGATCTGCACGATCGCGCGGATGTTCTCGCGTGACAGCGCATGGAACACGATGATGTCGTCGATGCGGTTCAGGAACTCGGGCCGGAAGTGTCCCTTCAGCACCTTCATCAGTGCCTCGCGCAAGTCCTTCTCAGGCATGCGCTTGTCCTCGGGCTGCTCCAGGTTGTCCATGATGATCGGCGCGCCCAGGTTGCTGGTGGCGATGATGACGGTGTTGCTGAAGTCCACCACGCGGCCCTTGCCGTCGGTCAAGCGGCCATCGTCGAAGACCTGCAGCAGCACGTTGTTCACGTCCGGGTGGGCCTTCTCGATTTCATCCAGCAGGATCACGCTATAGGGCTTGCGCCGCACGCGCTCGGTCAGTTGCCCGCCTTCGTCGTAGCCGACATAGCCCGGGGGCGCGCCGATCAGCCGGGCCACTGCATGGCGCTCCATGTACTCGGACATGTCGATGCGGATGATGGCCTGCTCATCGCCGAACACGGTTTCCGCCAGGGCCTTGGCCAGCTCGGTCTTGCCGACGCCGGTCGGCCCGAGGAAGAGGAAGGTCGCGATCGGGCGGTTCGCCTGCCCCAGGCCCGCCCGCGACAAGCGCACCGCGTCGCTGACCGCGACCACCGCGTCCTCCTGCCCCACCACCCGCTCGCGCAGCCGCGCTTCCATCTTCAGCAGCTTCTGGCGCTCTTCCTGGGTCAGGTCGGTCACCGGGATGCCGGTCAGGCGCGACACCACTTCGGCAATGGACTCGACCGTCACCTCCAGGGTCTCCGACCCGGTCTTGCGCTGCCAGGCCTCGGTCAGCTCATCAAGCCGCTTCTGCTTGTCGTTGATGCGGTCCTCGAAGCCCTTGGCCTCGTCAAAGCGCTTGCGCGACGACGCATAGTCCTGCTCGCGCTTGAGCTGGGCGATCTCGGCCTCCAGTTCCTGGATATCCGCGGGGCGCGAGGTGGCGCCGATGCGCACGCGCGCCGCGGCCTGGTCGATCAGGTCGATGGCCTTGTCCGGCAGGAAGCGCGAGGTGATGTAGCGGTCCGACAGTTCCGCCGCGGCCACAAAGGCATCGTCGGCGAAGGTGACCTGGTGGTGCGCCTCAAGCTTGTCGCGCAGGCCGCGCAGGATGACGATGGTCTGCTCGACGGTTGGCTCCGGCACCAGCACCGGCTGGAAGCGCCGCTCCAGCGCCGCGTCTTTCTCGATGTACTTCTGGTACTCGTTCAGAGTGGTGGCGCCGATCAGGCTCAGTTCGCCGCGCGCCAGCGCCGGCTTGAGCACGTTGGCGATATCGAGGCCGCCCTCGCCGCCGCCCTGCCCCGCGCCGACGATGGTGTGCAGTTCGTCGATAAACAGGATCAGTTCGTCGTTCTTGGCGGTCACCTCGTCAATCAGCTGCTTGGCACGCTCCTCGAACTCGCCGCGGTACTTGGCCCCGGCCACCATCGAATTGATGTTCACCTCGACCAGGCGCTTGCCGCGCAGCACCTCCGGCACATCGCCATTGACGATGCGCTGCGCCAGCCCTTCCACGATGGCGGTCTTGCCCACGCCCGGCTCGCCGATCAGCACCGGGTTGTTCTTCTTGCGCCGCGCCAGCACCTCTATCGTGCTCTCGATCTCCTGCGCACGCCCCAGCACGGGATCGAGCTTGCCCTGCCGCGCAATCGCGGTCAGGTCGCGCCCGAACTTGTCCAGCGTGGGCGTGCCGGTCGGCGTATCGACGCGGCCATCCTCGGCGCCCTTGCCGACCACCTTCACCACCTTCTGGCGCAGTGCCTCGGGGGTCACGCCATACTTCTTGAGCAGCGTCCCGGCAATACTGCTCGGCACGGAGGCCAGGCCGATCAGCAGGTGCTCGGGTCCAACGTAGGAATGCCCCATGTCGCGCGAGGCCTGGAAGGCAAACTGGAAGGCCTTCTTCAGCCGCGGCGAGATCGTCATCCGGTCGATGGCCGCGTCGGGCCCGGCGGTTCCGGTCTGCGCATGCTCGTCGATATAGCCCTTGATGTCCTGCGGCGAGAGCTTGAGCTCCTTGAGCAGCGCCGTGCAGACATCGGTATCGGCGAGCACGTAGAGCAGGTGCTCGGTATCGAGTTCATTGCGCCGCAGCTCGTGGGCCTTCTCCGCGGCGCGCTGCAGCAGTTCCATGGTCTGCTCACTGAAGGCATCGGTGGGGTCGACGGATTCGCGCGGAACTTCGGTGGAGTACCCGGGATGCTCGTCGTCACCCATCCCGCCTCCCATTCCGCGGAAGAAGCGGGACAGGCCGCCACCGCCCAGCAGGGAGTCGAACGGGTTGAGCATGTCCTGGTGGCGCAGCAGCTGCCGGTAGTCGTAGTCGCAGATCGACATCGTCTTGCGCTCGCCGTCCTGAACCACGGTCACCCGCGCCACGGCGGGACGTGCGTTGCAGATTTCGCATAGGGTCGGCATGATGGACTTTCCTCCGCAGGTAGGTCGCATTGCTTCAACAGAGGGCCGTTGCGCGCGCTCAGGGCCGCGCGCAGCGGCGCTAAAAAAGCGGGCATGAGCCGTGCTTACGTGATGGTGGGCTGGCCTGCCATTACGTCACCTCCGAACGCACAACGCGCACGGGCACTGACTTGTAGGACGGGGTGCCGCTGTCCTCGTCGATGTAGTCGAGCGGCACCAGCCTGTTTGCCTCCGGATAGTAGGCGGCGACGGAGCCGGGCGCAATTTCATACTCGATCGCGGTGATCTTCTCGAAACGCAGCTGCCGGCCCGCCGCGACGGTCTCGATGTCGACCAGGTCGCCATGCTCCAGGCCGCGCGCGGCCAGGTCGGCTGGGTTCATGAACAGCACGTCGCGCCGCCCGAACACGCCCCGGTAGCGATCGTCCATGGCATAGATGGTGGTGTTGTACTGGTCATGGCTGCGGATCGTCACCAGCCGCAGGACATCGTCGGCATGGACTTGCTTGTCTTCATGCAGCCCCTTGAACACGTAGAACTCGGCCTTGCCCGACGGCGTTCCCCATTTGCGCTCGGTTGGCGGCAAGGGCATGCGGAATCCGCCGGGGACCCGCACGCGTGTGTTGAAATCCTCAAAGCCTGGCACCGTCTTCTCGATCAGGTCGCGGATCCTGTCGTAGTCGGCAACCAGTTCCAGCCAAGGCACCTTGCTGTCAGGCAGCGTCGCGGTGGCAATGCCCGCCACGATAGCCGGCTCGGAGCGCAGGAACTCGGACGCCGGCGCGAGCTTGCCGGCCGACGCATGCACCATCGACATTGAATCCTCCACCGTCACCGATTGCGGTCCGGTCTCCTGCACATCCAGTTCGGTGCGGCCCAGGCAAGGCAGCACATAGGTTTCCCTGGCCACCAGCAGGTGGGTGCGATTGAGCTTGGTCCCGACATGCACGCTCAGGTCGAGCTTGCCCATGGCGGGGAAGCACTGCTCGGGGTCAGGCAAGGCGACCGCGAAGTTCCCGCCCAGGCAGAACAGCGCCCTGGACTTGCCGTCGATCATCGCCTGCATCGCGTTAACGGCATCGTGCCCGTGTCCGGCGGGCGGGCTGAAGCCGAAGGTGTCCTCGATCCGCTGCAGGAAGGCGGCCGACGGCTTCTCGGTAATGCCGACCGTCCGGTTCCCCTGCACATTGGAGTGGCCGCGCAAGGGGCAGATACCGGCGCCGGGCTTGCCGAAGTTGCCGCGCAGCATCAGCAGGTCGCACAGCAGGCGCACATTGGCCGTGCCTTCGTTGTGCTGGGTCACGCCCATGCCATAGGTGACGATGGTGGCATTCGACTTCGCATAGGCCGCTGCCACCAGTTCCAGGTCCGTGCGGGTCAGGCCACAGGTCTTTTCGATATCCGCCCATTCGGTCGACCGCAGATCGTCGGCCAGCGCCTCGAAGCCCTCGGTGTGGACCGCGATGAAGTCGTGGTCCAGCACATTGCCCTGGCTGGCTTCCAGGTCCAGCAGCGCCTTCATCACCCCCTTGATGGCGGCGGCGTCGCCACCGGCGCGGACCAGGAAGTAGGACGACGCAATCCGGGTTGAGCCATAGGTGGCCATCTCCACCATGTTCTGCGGGTCGGCAAAGCGCTCAAGCGCCCGTTCGCGCAGCGGGTTGAACACCAGAATCGGCACCTTGCGGCGCGACGCCTCATGCAGCGTCCCCATCATCCGCGGGTGGTTGGTGCCCGGGTTGTGGCCGATCGAAATAATCAGCTCGCACGTGTCAAAGTCATCCAGCGACACCGTGCCCTTGCCGATGCCGATCGAGCGCGGCAAGCCCACGCTGGTGGGCTCATGGCACATGTTCGAGCAATCGGGGAAATTGTTCGTGCCATATTCCCGCGCGAACAGCTGGTACAGGTAGGCGGCCTCGTTGGAAGCCCTGCCCGAGGTATAGAACTCGACCTGGTCGGGCGATAGCCCGCGCAGGATTTCGCCAATGCGGGCGAACGCTGCCTCCCACTCCACCGCGCGGAAGGTGTCGGTGGCGCGGTCGTAGACAAGCGGATGCGTCAGCCGGCCAAAGTCTTCAAGCTCGTAGTCCGTGCGGTTCAACAGCGACGACACCGTATTGGCTGCAAAGAACTCGGGAGGCACCCGTTTGGTGGTTGCCTCCCACGTCACGGCCTTGGCGCCGTTCTCGCAGAACTGGAAGGTCGACCGGTGCTCCTTGTCGGGCCATGCGCAGCCGGGGCAATCGAAGCCGTCGGGCTGGTTGGTCCGCATCAGCGTGATCGGCGCCCTGACGGTATCCATCTGCGTGCGGATCGCCGTGGCGGTTGCCTTCAGCGCCCCCCAGCCGCCGGCGGGACCGTCGTACTTCCTGATACCAGGCACTTCGCGTCGATTGGCCATGTTTGCTCCTTGTGCCGCGCCAGGCTTGCCGGGGACGGCGTTGGGGTTAGTCACGCGAACAACTTCTGCTGCCGGTTTGCTCCCCTCGCCCGCTTGCGAGAGAGGGGCCGGGGGAGAGGGCTGGCGCTGGCATACCGACAGCCTTTACTTCGTTGATGCACCGGCCCTCTCCCCCACCCCTCTCCCGCGGGCGGGAGAGGGGTGCGTGTGCCTGGGCTCGTGGTGCTGCAGATGGCGCCTTCAGGAATAAAGCTTCGCCACCCGCTCCAGCGGCACCGGCTTGATCCGCGAGGCCTGCCCGGCGCAGCCGAAGGCCTCGAAGCGCAGCTTGACCACGCTCCTCGCGCCCTTCTTGGCCGCCAGCAGCGCCTTGCGCGGATCGAACTCGCTGCGGTCGTCGGACAAGGACTTGCGGATCGCCCCGGTCATGGCCAGGCGGATGTCCGTATCGATATTCACCTTGCGCACCCCCATCTTGATGCCGCGCAGGATCTCCTCGACCGGCACGCCGTAGGTCTCCTTGATGTCGCCGCCGTACTGACGGATGATCTCCAGCCATTCCTGCGGCACCGAGCTGGAGCCGTGCATCACCAGGTGGGTATCAGGGATCTGCTCGTGGATCTCGCGGATGCGGTCCATCGCCAGGATGTCGCCGGTGGGCTTGCGCGAGAACTTGTAGGCGCCGTGGCTGGTGCCGATGGCAATCGCCAGCGCATCCACGCCGGTGCGGGCGACAAAGTCGCGCGCCTGGGCCGGGTCGGTCAGCATCATGTCATGCGACAGCGTGCCTTCCGCGCCCACGCCGTCCTCTTCGCCGGCCTGGCCGGTTTCAAGCGAGCCCAGGCAGCCCAGTTCGCCCTCAACCGACACGCCGATCGCATGCGCCATCTCGCACACGCGCCGCGTGACGTCGACGTTGTAGTCGTAGTCGGACGGGGTCTTCATGTCTTCGCGCAGCGAGCCGTCCATCATCACGCTGGTGAAGCCGGAGCGGATCGAGGCCTGGCAGATCGCCGGGCTGGAGCCGTGGTCCTGGTGCAGCACGATGGGAATGTCCGGATGCGTTTCGGCCGCGGCCAGCACCATATGGCGCAGGTAAGCCTCGCCGGCGTACTTGCGGGCGCCGGCCGAGGCCTGCAGGATGACCGGACTGTCGGTTTCCTGGGCCGCCTCCATGATGGCGTGGATCTGTTCCAGGTTATTGACGTTGAAGGCCGGCACGCCGTAGCCGAACTCTCCCGCGTGGTCCAGCAGCTGGCGCAAGGAAATGAGTGCCATGATGAAGCTCCTTTACTGATTGCAGAATCGGTGAGGTCGGGTTCAGGCGGCGGCGCGCTGTGCCAGCACGGCCAGCGCGGGCAGCGTCTTGCCTTCCAGGAATTCCAGGAACGCGCCGCCGCCCGTGGAGATGTAGCCCACGCGGTCGGCGATGCCGTACTTGGCAATGGCCGCCAGCGTGTCGCCGCCGCCGGCGATCGAGAACGCCTTCGATTCGGCGATGGCCTGGGCCAGCACCCTGGTGCCGTTGCCGAACTGGTCGAACTCGAACACGCCCACCGGGCCGTTCCAGACGATGGTGCCGGCGGCCTTGAGTTGCTCGGCCAGCATCGCTGCTGTCTTCGGGCCGATGTCCAGGATCATGTCGTCGTCGGCCACGTCCTTGACGTCCTTGACCGTGGCCGCGGCGGTGGCGCTGAATTCCTTGGCGCACACCACGTCGACCGGGATCGGCACCGAGGCGCCGCGGGCGGCCATGATGTCGATGATGGCCCTGGCATCGGCCAGCAGGTCGGGCTCGGCCAGCGACTTGCCGATCTTCAGGCCGGCGGCCAGCATGAAGGTATTGGCAATGCCGCCGCCGACGACCAGGTTGTCGACCTTGTCGGCCAGCGACTTCAGGATGGTCAGCTTGGTCGAGACCTTGGAGCCGGCCACGATTGCCACCAGCGGACGCGCCGGCTGGCCCAGCGCCTTGCCCAGCGCGTCGATCTCGGCGGCCAGCAGCGGGCCGGCGCAGGCGATGGGGGCGTACCTGGCGATGCCATGCGTGGTGGCTTCGGCACGGTGGGCGGTGCCGAAGGCGTCGTTGACGTAGACATCGCACAGCGCGGCCATCTTCTGCGCCAGTTCGTCGCTGTTCTTCTTCTCGCCCGTGTTCATGCGGCAGTTTTCCAGCAGCACCACCTGCCCGGGCGGCACCTGGAAGCCGCCCTCGGTCCATCCGGACAAGAGCGGCACCTGGCGGCCCAGCAGTTCCGACAGGCGGCGGCCCACCGGCGCCAGGCTGTGGCGCGGGTCGGGCGCCCCCTCCTGCGGCCGGCCCAGGTGCGAGGTGACCATCACCGCGGCGCCCGCCTGCAGGCAGGCCGCGATGGCAGGCACGGAAGCACGGATGCGGGTATCGTCGGTGATAGCGCCCGCTGCATCTTGCGGGACGTTGAGGTCGGCGCGGATAAAGACCCGCTTGCCAGCCAGTCCACCGGCTGCAAGCAGTGCGGCCAGCGTGTGCGGCGCCGCCGCGGGTTTCGGTTGCGGGTCCGTAGCATGGGATAGGCTCATTATGGCAACCTGCTAGCGTGCGTGGGCCAGCGCCACCGCGGTATCCAGCATGCGGTTGGAGAAGCCCCATTCGTTGTCATACCAGGCCGACACCTTGACCAGTGTGCCATTGACCTTGGTCAGGGTGGCATCGAAGGTGGACGACGCCGGCTTGTGGTTGAAGTCCACCGAGACCAGCGGCGCGGTGTTGTAGTCCAGGATGCCCTTGAGCTCGCCTTCAGCGGCGGCCTTCAGGATGCCGTTCACCTCCTCCACCGTGGTGGGCCGCGCCGCCACGAAGGACAGGTCGACCAGCGACACATTGATGGTCGGCACGCGCACGGCAAAGCCGTCGAGCCGGCCGTCCAGCTCAGGCATCACCAGTCCGACCGCGGCGGCGGCGCCGGTCTTGGTCGGGATCATCGACATGGTGGCCGAGCGCGCCCGGCGCAGGTCTTCGTGGTACACGTCGGTCAGCACCTGGTCGTTGGTGTAGGAGTGCACGGTGGTCATCAGGCCGTTCACCACGCCCAGCTTCTCGTGCAGCGGCTTGACCAGCGGCGCCAGGCAGTTGGTGGTGCACGAGGCGTTGGAGATCACCGTGTCGGTGGCCTTCAGCACGCCGTGGTTGACGCCGTAGACGATGGTGGCGTCCACGTCCTTGCCGCCGGGGGCGGAGATGATCACCTTCTTCGCGCCGCCCTTCAGGTGGGCCGAGGCCTTTTCCTTGCTGGTGAAGAGCCCGGTGCATTCCATCACCACGTCCACGCCCAGCTCGCCCCACGGCAGTTCGGCCGGGTTGCGCTGCGCCAGCACGCGGATGCGGTCGCCGTTGACGCGGAAGGCATCGCCGTCGACCGAAACCTCGCCCGGGAAGCGGCCGTGGACGGTGTCGTACTGGGTCAGGTGCGCATTGGTGGCCGCGTTGCCGAGGTCGTTGATGGCGACGATCTCGATATCGTGCCGCTTGCCGCCTTCATAGTGGGCGCGCAGCACATTGCGGCCGATGCGTCCGTAGCCGTTGATGGCAACCTTGATAGTCATGCTGTCTCCTTTACTTGTCTTGGTATCCTTGCCGGTCGCGCTGGCGCGCCGGCGCAACATCAGGCGACTGGCGCCAGCCGCGCCGGCGTCAGCAGCGCCGGCAATGCCTCCAGCGAATCGAGCAGCGCGTCGGCGCCCAGCGCCGCGGGCCCGCCGGGGCCGGCGTAGCCATAGCGCACCAGGCAGACCGGGATGCCGGCCGCGCGCGCCGCCGCCACGTCCACCGCCGAATCCCCCACCAGCACGCCCTGCGCCGTATCGACGTCGAGCAGGTTGCAGGCGTGGCGCAGCGGTTCGGGGTCCGGTTTCATCTGCGCGATCGAGTCGCCCGCCACCAGCACTTCCAGGTATTGCGACAACCCGGTCAGCGCCAGCAGCGGCACGGCCAGCGCACGCGGCTTGTTGGTGACGCAGGCAAGCCGGTAGCCTTGCCGCCTGAGCACCTCCAGTCCTGCCGCCACGCCCGGGAACACCGACCCGAGGCGGCCGTTGGTATCGGCATAGTGGCGGTGGAACATCGCCACGGCATCGGCAGCCTCAACCTGCGCCGCGAGCCCGGCGGTCTCGAGCACGCGCCGCACCAGGTTGGGCACCCCGCGGCCGATAAAGCCCGCAACGGTGTCAAACGGCAATGCCGGGCTGCCGAGGTCGGCCAGCATGCGGTTGGCGCCCTCGACGATGTCGGGGGCGCTGTCGACCAGCGTGCCATCCAGGTCGATCAGCACCGCGGTGCAGGGCATGGATGCGGTAGCCATCACGCCTCCTCCAGCAGCACGCGCGCGGCCGCGGCGACATGCGCCGGGGTCAGGCCGAAGTGCTGGTACAGCGCCTCGGCCGGAGCGGATTCGCCGAAGCTGTCGATGCCCAGCGCCAAGCCCTGCTCGCCCACCACGCCGCGCCAGAACCAGGTGCCGCCCGCCTCCACGCTGACGCGCGGCAGGCCCGGTGGCAGCACGGTGTCCCGGTACGCCACGTCCTGCGCGTAGAACAGTTCCACGCAAGGCATGGACACCACGCGCGCGGCGATGCCGGCATCGGCCAGGTCCAGCGCCGCGCGCATGGCGATTTCCACCTCGGAGCCGGTGGCGATCAGCACCACGCGCGGCGCCGGCACATCGCGCAGCACATAGCCGCCGCGCGCAATCTCCGCGCGCTGGGCCGCACTGCGCTCGAACGGAATCAGCGCCTGCCGCGACAGCACCAGGCAGCTCGGGCCATCCTCGCGCCGCAGCGCGGCCAGCCACGCATACGCGGTCTCGGCGCCGTCGCACGGGCGCCAGACCTGGTTGTTGGGGATCAGCCGCAGGCTGGCGGCGTGTTCCACCGGCTGGTGGGTGGGACCGTCCTCGCCGAGCCCGATCGAGTCATGGGTCAGCACGTGGACCACGCGCAGGCGCATCAGCGCCGCCATGCGGATGGCATTGCGCGAATAGTCCGAGAAGGTCATGAAGGTGCCGCCGTAGGGGATCAGCCCGCCATGCAGCGCAATGCCGTTCATGGCGGCGGCCATGCCGAACTCGCGCACGCCGTAGCTCACGTAGTTGCCATGCCCGGCGTGGTTGACCCAGACCGACGCCTTGACATTGGTCAGGTTGGAGCCGGTCAGGTCGGCCGAGCCGCCCAGCAGCTCTGGCAAGGCCGGCGTGAGCGACTCCAGGCACAGCTGAGATGCCTTGCGCGTGGCGATCTTGCCTTGCAGCGGCGACGGCGCATCCAGCAACGCCATCAGTTCGGCATCGAAGCCTTCCGGCAAGCGGCCCTTGACGCGGCGCACGAACTCTTCCGCCAGTTCGGGGTGGGCGGCGCAATAGCTGACGAAGCGCGCCTCCCATTCGGCCTCGCGCGCGGCGCCTTGCGCGCGGGCGTCCCAGGCATCGGCCACGTCCGCCGGCACGGTGAAAGGCTCGGCCTCCCAGCCCAGCGCCGTGCGCATGGCGGCGATCTCCGGCGCGCCCAGCGGGGCGCCATGCACATCGTGCCCGCCGGCCTTGGCCGGCGCGCCCTTGCCGATCACGGTGCGGCAGCAGATCAGCGTGGGCCGGTCGCCCTCGGCCTTGGCCTCGTGCAGCGCAGCGTCGATGGCCTGCACATCGTGCCCGTCGACGGCGATCACATGCCAGCCGTAGGCGGCAAAGCGCTTCGGCGTGTCGTCGGCAAACCAGCCGGCGACCTCGCCGTCGATGGAGATGCCGTTGTCGTCGTACAGGCAGATCAGCTTGCCCAGCCTGAGCGTTCCCGCCAGCGAGCAGGCCTCGTGGCTGAGCCCTTCCATCAGGCAGCCATCGCCAAGGAAGACGTAGGTGTGGTGGTCGACGATGTCGAAGCCGGGCCGGTTGAAGCTCGCGGCCAGCAGCTTCTCCGCCAGCGCCATGCCGACGGCATTGGCCAGGCCCTGCCCCAGCGGCCCGGTGGTGGTTTCCACGCCCGGCGTCACGCCAAGCTCCGGATGGCCGGGCGTGGCCGCGTGCAGCTGGCGGAACTGGCGCAGCTGCGACATCGGCAGGTCGTAGCCGGTCAGGTGCAGCAGCGCATACTGCAGCATGGAAGCATGGCCGTTGGACAGCACGAAGCGGTCACGGTCGGGCCAGGCTGGGTTGGCCGGGTTGTGGCGCAGGTGGCGCCGCCACAGCACTTCGGCCATCTCGGCCATGCCCATGGGGGCGCCGGGGTGGCCGGACTTGGCCTGCTCCACCGCGTCGGCGGCCAGGAAGCGCAGCGCATTGGCACAGCGCGCTGCGGAGTCGATGCGTTCTGGTGCGTTCATTCAGAGGATCCTCGCGAGTCGGCGTTTCACGGTCGGGTCCTTACAGTGCGGCGCGCTTGCGGCGCTCCATCATGCGCAGCACGAAGGGCGTGAAGATCAGCTGCATGGCCAGTTCCATCTTGCCGCCGGGCACCACGATGGTGTTGGCGCGCGACATGAAGGAATCGTGGATCATGCTCAGCAGGTACTGGAAGTCGATCCCCTTCGGGTTGGCAAAGCGGATCACCACCATGCTTTCATCGGGCGCGGGGATTTCGCGCGAGATAAAGGGGTTGGACGTATCCACGCACGGCACGCGCTGGAAGTTCACATGCGTGCGCGAGAACTGCGGGCAGATGTAGTTCACGTAGTCCGGCATGCGGCGCAGGATGGTGTCGGTCACGGCCTCAGTGGAATAACCGCGCTGCTTCTTGTCGCGCCAGAGCTTCTGGATCCATTCCAGGTTGATGACCGGCACCACGCCGATCAGCAGGTTGGGATACTGGGCGACATTGACCGAGTCGGTGACCACGCCGCCGTGCAGCCCTTCGTAGAACAGCAGTTCGGTATCGGCCGGCAACGGCTCCCACTGGGTGAAGGTGCCGGGTTCCTGCCCGAACGGCGCGGCCTCCTCCGTGCTATGCAGGTAGTGCCGGTGCATGCCCGTGCCGGTTTCGGCATAGGAGCGGAACAGGTTCTCCAGCTCGCCGAACAGGTTGTTCTCCTCGCCGAAGTGGCTGAAGTTCATATTGCCGGTGCGCTCGGCCTCGGCCATCTTGACCTTCATCTCGGCGCGGTCGTAGCGGTGGAAGCTGTCGCCTTCGATCACCACAGACTTCACGCCCTCGCGGCGGAAGATGTTCTCGAAGGTACGGGTCACCGACGTGGTACCGGCGCCCGAGGAGCCGGTGATGGCGATAATGGGATAACGTTCTGACATGGCCAGGCACCTCAGGCAGACGCGCGGAACAGGCTGCGCTCGTTGAACAGGGGACTCGGAAGGTCGGGATCGGTCTGGTCGGTGTGGTAGCCCTCGATCCGTTCCACTTCATTGCGCGAGCCGAAGATCACGCCAATGCGCTGGTGCAGCGCGCCCGGCGCCACCGACATCAGCGTCTGCCGGCCCGTGCTGGCGCGCCCGCCGGCCTGCTCCATCAGGAAGGCGATCGGATTGGCCTCGTACAGCAGGCGCAGGCGGCCCGGCTTGGCAGGATCCTTGGAGTCGCGCGGGTACATGAAGACGCCGCCGCGCATCAGGATGCGGTGCGCCTCGGCCACCATCGACGCGATCCAGCGCATATTGAAGTCCTTGCCGCGCGGCCCGCTCTTGCCGGCCATGCACTCGGAGATGTAGCGCTGCACCGGCGCTTCCCAGAAGCGGCTGTTCGACGCATTGATGGCAAATTCCTGGGTATCGGCCGGCACCCGCAGGTTGGGGTGCGTCAGGAAGAATTCCCCCAGGTTGGGATCGAGCGTGAAGCCGTTGACGCCGTTGCCCACGGTCAGCACCAGCATGGTGGTAGGACCGTAGAGCGCGTAGCCGGCCGCCACCTGGGCGCTGCCGGCCTGCAGGAAATCCTGCTCGGTCACGGCGCTTGAGCCTTCCGGGGCGCGCAGCACCGAGAAGATGCTGCCCACCGAGACATTGACGTCGATATTGGACGAGCCGTCGAGCGGATCGAACACCAGCAGGTACTTGCCGCGCGGGTAGTGTTCCGGGATCTGGTAAGGCGCCTCCATCTCCTCCGACGCCATGCCGGCCAGGTACCCGCCCCACTCGTTGACGCGCAGGAAGGTGGTATTGCTCAGCACGTCCAGCTTCTGCTGGATTTCGCCCTGCACGTTGACGGCCCCTGCTGCTCCGGCTTGATTGCTGGCCTTGCCGTGCAAGCCCCCCAGCGCACCGAAGGCAACCGCGCGCGCAATTTCCTTGCAGGCCATGGCGACGTTGAGAATCAGGCCGTTGAAGCCGCCGCTGGCATCCGGATAGCGGCGGCGTTCCTCGATCAGGAACTGCGTCAGGGTCATCCTTTGGACTTCAGGCATGACAGGTCTCCTATAGATTGGCTATGTGTTCTTGTGTGGTGCCGGTGCGGGTGGCCGCTATGTGACCGTGGCGGCCTCGCGCAAGCGGCGCAGGATGCTCCAGTAGCCGCCGTCGGCATCGGGCGCGCCGAACACGGCGCTGCCGGCCACGAAGGTGTCGGCGCCCGCGCGGGCGATTTCGGCAATGTTGTCGGCCTTGACGCCGCCGTCGATCTCCAGCCAGACCGGCCGCCCGCCGGCGTCCACCTGCCGGTCGATGCGCGCGCGTGCCTGGCGCACCTTGTCCAGCACGCCCGGAATGAAGGCCTGGCCGCCAAAGCCCGGGTTCACGCTCATCAGCAGCACCAGGTCGAGCTTGTCCAGCGTATGGTCCAGCCAGCCCAGCGGCGTCGCCGGGTTGAGCACCAGGCCGGCCTTGCAGCCGTGGTCGCGGATCAGGCCGATGGTGCGGTCGACATGGCGGCTCGCCTCCGGATGGAAGCTGATGATGTTGGCGCCGGCCTTGGCAAACAGCGGGATCAGCGCGTCGACCGGTTCCACCATCAGGTGCACGTCGATGGGGATGGAGACCAGCGGCCGGATCGCCTCGCACACCAGCGGGCCGATGGTCAGGTTGGGCACATAATGGTTGTCCATCACATCGAAGTGCACCAGGTCGGCGCCGCCGGCCTCGATCGCACACACCTCTTCGCCCAGGCGTGCGAAATCGGCCGACAGGATGGATGGCGCCAGGCGGATGGCACGCTGGCTGCCATGGCCGGTGTTGGTTTCAGTGGCATGCATGTCAGGTCGCCTCGATCAGGGTGCCGTGGTGCCAGGCGCGCAACGCGGCAAGGTCGGCCCAGCGGTGCGCCGCGCCGGGCACCTGCTGGGGCATAAGCTCGCCGGGATCGCCAAGATGCGGCAGCACCAGCAGCGCGCCCTCGAAGGAGTCCTGCCCGCTGAACGCGGTGGGCGTGACCACGGTGGGGATGCCGGCGGCCCGGGCGGCGCGCAGGCCGTTCGCCGAGTCCTCGATCGCCAGGCAGTCACCGCCTTGCAGGCCGAGCCGCTCCAGCACGGCCAGGTAGACATCGGGCGCCGGCTTCTTGATGGCCGTGGTGCCGGCGTCGCCGATGGCGGCAAAGCGCCGGCGCCAGTCCGCGCCAAGCGGCGCCTGCAGCAGCGCGTCGAGGTTGGCCGGCGTGGTGGTCGTGGCAATCGCGATCGGGAGCCCTGCCTCGCCGGCCTCGGCGATCAGGCGGGCAATGCCCGGGCGCAGCGGCAGGCCGCCCGCCCCCACGCGCTCGGCATAGTGGCGGGTCTTGATGGCGTGCACGGCGTCGATGGTTTCCTTCACCTTGCAGCCGCGGGCCTCTTCCGGATCGACCATGCGCCAGTAATGCAACAGGCGCTCCTTGCCGCCGGCCACCTTGAGCAGCCGCGTGTAGAGCGGCGCGTCCCAATGCCAGTCCAGGCCGACCTCGGCAAAGGCGGCATTGAAGGCTTGCAGGTGCGCGCTCTCGGTATCGGCCAGCGTGCCGTCGACATCGAAAATCAGGGCTTGCATGGCTTACTCCTTGGCCGGGGCCTGTGCGGCCTTCGAGAACACGCGGCTGGCCAGCAGGTCAGACGCCGTGATGGTGGTCAGGGTATGGTCGTCGACGACCGTGCCGGCATCGTCCAGCAGGCGCGAGGCATGGCGCAGCCGAGCGCGGTCCAGAGCATTGCGCACGCTGCGGGCATTGGCAAAGTGCGGCTGTGCCATGCGCCGGGCCAGGTAGTCGGCAAACACGGCCCGGCTCTGGTCGTCGAAGCGGTATTGCATCTCGGACAGCATCAGATCGGCGATCTGGCGCAGCTCGTCGAGCTGGTAGTCGGGGAAGTCGACATGGTGGGCAACGCGCGAGGACATGCCCGGGTTGGACTCGAAGAAGCGGTCCATGCGGTCCTTGTATCCGGCCAGGATCACCACCAGGTCGTCGCGGTTGTTCTCCATCACCTGCAGCAGGATCTCGATGGCCTCCTGGCCGTAGTCGCGCTCGTTCTCCGGGCGGTAGAGGTAGTAGGCCTCGTCGATGAAGAGCACCCCGCCCATGGCCTTCTTCAGGATCTCCTTGGTCTTGGGCGCGGTGTGGCCGATGTACTGGCCGACCAGGTCGTCGCGGGTCACCGCCACCAGGTGGCCACGGCGCACGTAGCCCAGCTGATGCAGGATCTGCGCCATGCGCATGGCCACGGTGGTCTTGCCGGTGCCGGGATTGCCGGTGAAGCACATATGCAGGCTGGGCGCACCGGCGCTGAAGCCGCGCGCGGCGCGCAGCTTGTCCACCAGCAGCAAGGCGGCAATATCGCGGATACGCGCTTTCACCGGCTTCAGTCCGATCAGCTCGCGGTCAAGCTGGGCCAGCAGCTCGGTGATGCCCGAGCTGGCCAGCGACTCGGCCAGGGATCCGGGCAACGATGCGGCCGGAGCGGCTGGCGGCTGCAGCGGTGCGGTCGTTTCAGGTGCGGACATGGCAGGCTCCGTGAGGATCATTCGAGCATCCGGCTCGAAGATTCGAGGCGCAGCTCCCCCTGGTGCGCGGCCTTGCGGCGGCGCAACCGTGGGATTGCACAGTCAGGAATTCGCCGGCGGCAGCGCCGCGCGGCGGCTCAACCGGCGCCGCTCAGTAGCGGCTGCCCTCGGGGCGTGCCTGCACGGCGTAGCTCTCGATCGAGTAGCGCATGGTGCGGCCGGGCTCTTCCTGGCGCACCAGGCGGAAACCGGGCTCGTCCGCAGGACGGTTGACGATGAACGACATCACCACCGACTCCACCGTATGCGTCGAGTCGAAAGCCGTGACGCGGATGTAGTGGTTGGGGAAGGTGCTGCGCGCGTTGTTGATCTCAAGCAGGATGCCGGCGGCATCGCGCAGGTCGAACATCGGCAGGCCGAACATCTCCCAGTAGGTATTGCGCGGATGCGGGTCGTCGGTGTACTCGATGCCGACCGCCCAGCCCTGGTTCAGGCAGTATTCAAGCTGGCTGGTGATCTGCGCGTCGGTGAGGTCGGGCAGGAAGGAAAAGGTGCCTTGAGTAATACGCATGATGTCCTCTCGTTCTTTGGGTTCGCTCGTCGTGCTGTGGTGGCGTCGCGCCAGGGCTCAGGCCACCGACGCGGTGGGCGCGAAGTCCGAGGTGTCGGTCGGCGTGTAGTTGAAGCTGATGTCGCCCCAGGTATCGAGCGCAGCCCGCAGCGGTCCGCACCAGCGCGCGGCATCGCGCAGGATCTCCGGCCCTTCGTTGAGGATGTCGCGGCCTTCGTTGCGCGCCAGCACCATCGCTTCCAGCGCAACGCGGTTGGCGGTGGCGCCGGCCTGGATGCCCTGCGGGTGGCCGATGGTGCCGCCGCCGAACTGCAGCACCACATCGTCGCCAAAGAGGTGGATCAGCTGGTGCATCTGGCCGGCATGGATGCCGCCGGAGGCCACCGGCATCACCTTGCGCAGCGAAGCCCAGTCCTGGTCAAAGAACAGCCCGCGCGACAGGTCGGTGTGGGTGTACGCATCGCGGCAGACGTTGTAGTAGCCCTGCACGGTCAGCGGGTCGCCTTCCAGCTTGCCCACCGCGGTGCCGGTGTGCATGTGGTCGACGCCGGCCAGGCGCAGCCATTTGGCAATCACGCGGAACGACACGCCGTGGTTCTTCTGCCGGGTGTAGGTGCCATGGCCCGCCCGGTGCAGGTGCAGGATCATGTCGTTCTGGCGGCACCAGTTGCTCATGGACTGGATACAGGTCCAGCCGACGATCAGGTCGATCATGATGATGACCGAGCCCAGCGACTTGGCGAACTCGGCACGCCGGTACATCTCTTCCATGGTGCCGGCGGTCACGTTGAGGTAGCTGCCCTTGACCTCGCCGGTGGCGGCCGAGGCCTTGTTGACCGCGTCCATCACGAACAGGAAGCGGTCGCGCCAGTGCATGAAGGGCTGCGAGTTGATGTTCTCGTCATCCTTCATGAAGTCCAGCCCGCCCTTCAGGCCCTCGTACACCACGCGGCCGTAGTTGCGGCCCGACAGGCCCAGCTTGGGCTTGGTGGTGGCGCCCAGCAGCGGGCGGCCGAACTTGTCCAGGCGCTCGCGCTCGACGATGATGCCGGTGGACGGGCCGGCGAAGGTCTTCACATAGGCCACCGGGAAGCGCATGTCTTCCAGGCGCGCCGCCTTGATCGGCTTGAAGCTGAAGACGTTGCCGATGATCGACGCGGTCAGGTTGGCGATCGAGCCTTCCTCGAACAGCGACAGGTCATAGGCCACATAGCAGAAGAACTGCTCGGGGTTGTTGGGCACCGGGTCGACCCGGTAGGCCTTGGCGCGATACATGTCGCAGGCGGTCAGGCGGTCGGTCCACACCACCGTCCAGGTGGCAGTGGACGATTCGCCGGCCACCGCGGCGGCGGCCTCGACCGGATCCACGCCGTCCTGCGGCGTGATGCGGAACAGCGCCAGCAGGTCGGTATCCTTGGGCTCGTAGTCGCCGTCCCAGTACCCCATTTCCTTGTACTTCATGACGCCGGCGTCGTAGCGCTTGCGCGGCTTGGCTTGGACCGATTCAGGTGCGTTCATGCTTGTCTCCTTGCGTGGTTGAGCGTCTTGGCTGCTGCGTTGATGCAAAGATATAAGCCCACCCACATAAGGTAAATTCAGATATTCTTAGCCCCTGTATAAGCAATCCCTTAAGTGCGGACCAAACTGCACACCACGGGACCATCCAAAGCCGCCCCCACTGCCCATGTCGTCCTTCCTGCGCGCCCTTACCCTTCGCCAGTTGCAGATCTTCGTCACCGTGGCCAGGCACGCCAGCTTCGTGCGTGCGGCCGAGGAACTGCACCTGACCCAGCCTGCGGTCTCGATGCAGGTCAAGCAGCTTGAATCCGTGGTCGGCATGGCGCTGTTCGAGCGGGTCAAGGGGCAGCTCACGCTGACCGAGCCCGGCGACCGCCTGCTGCACCATGCGTCCCGGATCCTCGGCGAGGTCAAGGACGCCGAAGAAGGCTTGCAGGCGGTCAAGGACGTCGAGCAGGGTTCGATCACGATCGGGCTGATCAGCACGTCGAAGTACTTCGCGCCCAAGCTGCTGGCCGGCTTTACCGCGCTGCACCCGGGCGTGGACCTGCGTATCGCCGAAGGCAACCGCGAGACGCTGCTGCGGCTATTGCAGGACAACGCCATCGACCTCGCGCTGATGGGCCGCCCGCCGCGCGAACTGGATGCGGTGTCGGAACCCATCGCCGCGCACCCGCACGTGCTGGTGGCCTCGCCGCGGCACCCCCTGCACGACGCAAAGGGATTCGACCTGCAGGAACTGCGTCACGAGACCTTCCTGCTGCGCGAGCCGGGTTCCGGCACCCGTACCGTGGCGGAGTACATGTTCCGCGACCACCTGTTCACGCCGGCCAAGGTGATCACCCTGGGCAGCAACGAGACCATCAAGCAGGCCGTGATGGCCGGCATGGGCATCAGCCTGTTGTCGCTGCACACGCTGTCGCTGGAGCTGCGCACCGGCGAGATCGCGCTGCTGGACGTGACCGGCACGCCGATCGAGCGCATCTGGCATGTTGCGCATATGTCCAGCAAGCGTTTGTCACCGGCCAGCGAGAGCTGCCGCGCCTATCTGCTGGAGCACACGGCGGAGTTCTTGGGGAAGGAATATGGGGGGCTGATGCCTGGGCGGCGGGTGGCCTGAGGTGGTCCCAGCCGGATTTTCCGCATTGCCCTCGAATAACGCCGACGGCACCTCAGGGTAAGCCAGTCGACATTGATGGAGCTATGCGCCAGACCTGAACGTGGCGTTATTCCAGGTCTAGCGGCAAGCAATGGAGCTTCAGAACTTCAGATAGCCGTTCAAGCAGACCGTGTCGGCACTTGCAGAATTGCGGCTGTAGGCGCTACGTTGCCAACTCAGGACAGCGCCCGCCTGCGGGGTGCCGAATCCGACCTGGGGACCTGCGGTGATCGGGACTTCGTGCGATGGCCATCGCCAAACGCTGCAGCCCCGTTCCGTTTGTCGTCGGTTAGCTGTGTCGCCAGATAGCCGCCGATTCCGACCAGCCACATTTTTCCGATGTGGTAGTTGATCCCGTAGTCCGGCACTGATCGCTACTCAATCCACCGCTTGATGGCATCGGCCATGACGTTCGCCGAAATTCCATAGCGATCGTGCAATGTGGGCAGCGCCCCGGCATCCAGGAACGCGTCCGGCAATCCCACCTGCCGAAACGGCACAGAGATGCCAGCTTGCATCAGCGTCGTCGCGACCGCTTCCCCGAGGCCGCCGATTACGGTGTGATTCTCGGCGACCACCACCAGGCGCCCTTTTCGCCTGGCCTCGCGCAGGATGGTCTCGGTGTCCAGCGGCTTGATCGTCGGCACGTGCAGCACCGCCACGCCGATGCGGTCGGCCTCCAGCGCCCTGGCCACCTCCAGCGCGCGCATGGTCATGATGCCCGACGAGATCACCAGCACTTCGGCGCCGTCGCGCAGCAGCTTGGCCTTGCCCAGCTCGAACTTGTAGTCGTACTCGTCAAGCACGACCGGGACATTGCCGCGCAGCAGGCGCGCGTACACCGGACCGTTGTGGGCGGCAATGGCCGGCACCATCTGCTCGATGTCGATGGCATCGCACGGGTCGATCACGGTCATGTTGGGCATGGCGCGCATCAGCGCCAGGTCTTCCGCGGCCTGGTGGCTGGGGCCGTAGCCGGTGGTCAGCCCGGGCAACGCGCAGACGATCTTCACGTCGAGGTTGTCTTCGGCGATGGCCTGGTGCATGAAATCATAGGCGCGCCGCGTCGCAAACACTGCATAGGTGGTGACGAAGGGCTGCGCACCCTCATGGGCGAAGCCGGCGGCGGCGCCCATCAGCAGCTGCTCGGCCATGCCCATCTGGTAATAGCGCTCCGGGAAGGCCTGGGCAAAGAGATGCAAGTCGGTGTATTTGCCCAGGTCGGCCGTCATGCCGATCACGTCCTGCTTGTGCCGGCCCAGTTCTACCAGCGCGTGGCCGAACGGGGCCGATCTGGTCGCCTGCCCTTCCCCGGCGATGGAGGCGATCATCGCCGAGGTCTTCAGCTTCGGCTTGGCGTTGGTGGTTGCGTTGGTCTTGTTCATGCTTGTCTCCCGGCTTCCAGGGCCTGCAGTGCGAGTTGCCATTCGTGGGCATCCACGCGGATAAAGTGGTTCTTCTCGCGCTGTTCGAGAAACGGCACGCCGCATCCCATGCGCGTATCGCAGATGATCATGCGCGGCTGCGCGCCGCGGTGCTCGCGCGCTGCGCGGAAGGCAGCGGCCACGGCGTCGATGTCGTTGCCGTCCACGCGCAGGGTGAACCAGCCGAAGGCTTCCAGCTTGGGTACCAGGGGCTCGAACGCCATGATCTGGGTGGAGGGCCCGTCAGCCTGCTGGTTGTTGACATCGACCACGGCGATCAGGTTGTCCAGCTTCCAGTGGGCGGCGGACAGAATGCCTTCCCAGATCGCACCCTCATCCAGCTCGCCGTCAGAGAACAGGGTGTAGACGAAATTGTCCGAGCCCTTGCGCTTAAGCCCCAGGCAGCGGCCCACCGCAATGGTCAGGCCCTGCCCCAGCGAGCCGCCGGACATCTCCATGCCGGGCGTGTAGCTGGCCATGCCCGACATCGGCAGGCGGCTGTCGTCGCTGCCGTACGTCTCCAGCTCTTCGGCAGGCAGGATGCCGGCTTCCAGCAGCGCTGCGTACAGCGCGATGGCGTAATGGCCGTTGGACAGCAGGAAGCGGTCGCGCCCTTCCCATTCGGGGTCTTCGGGGCGGTAGCGCATGGCGTCGAAGTAAGCCACGGCGAGCACGTCGGCGATGTCGAGTGCCTGGCCGATGTAGCCCTGGCCCTGCACTTCGCCCATCAGCAAGGCGTTGCGGCGGATGCGGTAAGCGCGTTCCCGCAAGGACATGGCCTTGTCGGTGGTTTGGTGTTGCATGGTGTCTCCTGCAAGCAATGGATCGGAATTCAGGGAAAGGGGTATCAGCGGTTCACGCTCCTGGCCGGGACCAGGAACACCAGCATGGCGCCGAACACCACGGTGGCCGAGATAAACACCAGCCCGGCGGTGGACTTGCCGGTCAGGTCGTTGAGCCAGCCCACGATGGCGGGCGAGAAGAAACCGGCCAGGTTGGCGACGCAGTTGACTGCGGCAATCCCGGCTGCGGCGGACATGCCGCCCAGCAGCGCGGTAGGCAACGCCCAGAACTGCGAGGACGAGGCCAGGATGCCGGCCGCGGCGATGCACAGGCACACCAGCGATGCGCTGACACTGCCCAGCATCGGCAGGATGGCGAACCCGGCGGCGGCAGTGACCATCGGCACGATCAGGTGGAAGCGGCGCTCGCGGCGGCGGTCGGCGCTCATGCCGACCAGCGGCAGCGCCACGATGGCGCACAGGTACGGCAGCGCGGTGTAGATGCCCACCCACAGCGGATCGGCCACGCCGGCCTTGCGAATGATGGTGGGCAGCCAGAAGGTCAGGCCGTACTGGCCCAGCACCACGCAGAAGTAGATCCCGGCCATTAGCCACAGCCGACGGTCGCTCATGAAGGACCGGATCGACATGTGTTCCATCTTCTGCGCGTTGTCGCCTTCGATATTGCGCCTAAGCAGCGCCTTCTCGGCGTCGGTGAGCCAGTGCGCCTGGTCGATGCCGTTGTCCAGATAGAACAGGATGGCCACGCCCAGGAACAGCGACGGCAGCGCCTCGATCAGGAACAGCCATTTCCAGCCGGCCAGGTCGCCCACGCCGTGGAAGGCATGCATGATGTAGCCCGACAGCGGCCCGCCCACGATGCCCGCCAGCGGGATCGCCATGAAGAACAGGGACAAGGCCTTGGCGCGGCGCTCCGACGGGAACCAGTAGGTCATGTACAGGATCACGCCAGGCGCAAAACCGGCTTCGGCCACGCCCAGCAGAAAGCGCAACGCATAGAACTGGGTCGGCGTGGTGACAAAGGCAAAGCAGGCCGAGATCACCGCCCAGGTCAGCATAATGCGCGCCAGCCAGCGCTTGGCACCGACCTTGTGGAGGATGACGTTGCTCGGCACTTCAAAGATGAAATAGCCAAGGAAGAAGATGCCGGCGCCCAGGCCGTAGATGGTCTCGCTGAACCGCAGGTCGCTGAGCATCTGCAGCTTGGCAAAGCCGACATTGACCCGGTCCAGGTAGGCGCCCAGGTAGCACAGCATCAGGAACGGGATCAGCCGCTTCACCACCTTGGCGTAGGTGCGGGTCTCGAAGGTGGCGGAATCGGCGTGCAGCGTCGCTTCGCCGCCCATGGGCGAAGCCGCGTATTTGGTCTTCATCGGTTGTCTCCTGCCTGGTGGCGCCGCGCTGCGGCGCACCGGCTGTCAGGTGTTCCGCCTCTGTGGGCGGCTTGACTTGAATTTAGTTCACTGAGTCGCTGAATCGGCGGACTAGTGGATCAGCATGCCGCCGTTGACGTCGAGCGTGATGCCGGTCAGGTAGGCGGACATGTCGCTGCCCAGGAACACGCAGGCATTGGCCACGTCGGCGGCATTGCCCAGGCGGCCCAGCGGGATGCCCTTGATGATGTCGGCGCGTATTTCCGGGGTCAGCTTGTCGCCGGTGATGTCGGTCTGGATCAGGCCCGGCGTGATCGCGTTGACGCGGATGCCGTCCGGCCCGAACTCGCGTGCCATCGCGCGCGCCAGTCCCAGCACGCCGGCCTTGGCGGCGCTGTAGTGCGGGCCGCCGAAGATGCCGCCGCCGCGCTGCGCGGACACCGACGACATGCAGACAATGCTGCCGCGCTTCTGTTCGCGCATCTGCGGCAGCACGGCCTGCGACATGTACAGGGTGCCGCGCAGGTTGACGTCCAGCACGGCGTCATAGTTGGCGGCCTGGATATCCAGCGTGCGCACCGGTTGGGTGATGCCGGCATTGTTGACGAGCGCGTCGATGCGCCCATAGCGCTGCAGCACGGCCTGCGCCGCACGTTCGCAGGACGCCTTATCCGTCACATCGCAGGCCAGACCGAGGTGCTGGTCGCCCAGTTCGCCAGCGGCAGCCTGAGCGTCTTCGAGCCGCAGATCCAGAATGACCACGGTGGCGCCCTGGGCGGCAAATGCCTTGGCGGTGGCCTTGCCGATACCGCGCGGGGAGGCGGCGCCCGTGATCATGACTACGTTGTTCTCGACCAGCATCTTTGTCTCCTTTGACATTGGATTTGATGGGTCGAGTTTTGTCGCTGGCGGCGTTCCGATCAACGCGGTCTGCCTCAGGTATTGCTGAGAAATTTTCAGGGAATGGCGGGAGGAGCTTCAGGTCAGGCGCCGCTGGCGGCACTTTCCTGCCCCGGATTGTCGCCTGTGGCCCTCAGCCCGGCGCCGGCAGCTGGCGCTCCATCCAGGCCAGGAAGCGCGCCACGCGCGGCAGGTCGGCGTTCTGCGCGGGATAGACGAGATGGTGACTGCCAACCTCGATGGCATGGGAGTCGTCGAACACCGGCACAAGGGAACCCTTACCGATCAGAACCGACGCCAGCAGCGTGCTTTCCAGCGCCACCCCAAGCCCCAGTGCCGCTGTTTCGAGCGACATATACGAGCGGTCGAACGTGAAATCGAACGTCTTGTGGGCGGCCGGGATGCCGAATCTGGCAAACCATTGCTGCCATTGGACCAGCGGGGTCTCCGAATAGATGAGGCGGTGCGCGAGCAAATCGGCCGGTGACGATATCGGATGCTTTTCAAGATACGCCGGCGAGGCGAGCGGCGCTATGGTTTCCCGGCGCAGGGTTTTGACCTGGATATCGCGCCAATGTGCGTAACCGTGGCGGATGTCCACATCGTAGTACCCGCTCGTAAAAGAAACGTCCTCATAGGAGCAGGACAGATTCAACTGGATATCGCCATTGTCTGCCTGGAACGATTCCAGTCGCGGCAACAGCCACATCAGCCCGAAGCTGGGGCTCGAATGGACCCGGAGGATCTCGACGTTCGCCGGGCTGGAAGCGCGCTCGGTCGCGCGATTCAGGTCAGCAAGCACACCCGTGATGTCCCTGAGGTACTGCTCACCCACAGGCGTCAGGACCAGTCCACGTCCCTGCCGGAAGAAGAGGGCCTGGCCGAGCGCATCCTCGAGATTGCCGATCTGGTGGCTGACAGCGGATGCCGTCAAGCCCAACTCCTCCGATGCCCGGCTGACGCTCTTTGTTCTGGCAACGCTCTCGAAGGCGATGATTGCCTTCACCGGTGGAATCCGCATGGCTGGGGGGATGGCTGGTGGATCGGGCCACAATTGCCCAGTCCGATCCCGGTCATGAACATTCGGGAATTCTACTTCGACTCGATGAAACCTGGGTCCGACACCGGGGCACAGTGCTGGACTTGCAGCGGCGCGTGCCGCCGCTGGATCCATTGACTGTTTTTTTTCGAGGATGTTGGGGATTTTTTACGCATCCCAGCCAACCCTCTAGGGAGAATTGCGAATCCTCTGATCGCCATGAACGATCGAGATGGGAACACTAGAGGCATCACCGAAACAACGGTGATCGGGCGTAGCAACCCGAAACTCGCTAATGGTGTGGCCGCATCATGCGGCCACGTTCGCGCGTCCACGTCTCCTCTGTTCACGGCGGGCCGGGCGGGGCAGCCGTAAGGCTGGCCGGGTGACCGCATTAGCGAACCGGTATTGCTACCCCTGCTGTCAGGCCCGCCACCCTTCGAATGATCGCATCGGGCGGGTCTTCCAACTCTCATAGGAGCTCGCAATGCAAAAACGAACCACGTCGAAACATGAAACCGTGCTGGCCGCCAATCCAGCAGACTGCCTCGAATCGCTCGAGCACATCAGCGCCAGCCTTAGTTGCGTCCTGTCCCTGCTGGAAGTGGAAAGCGAACGTTCCGAGGCGTGCCACGGCATTCATTGCCTGGTGGTCATGATCAAGCTGCGGCTTGATCAGACTGCTGCGGAGCATTTCCCCTCGGACTGAGGCGGATGTCTGGCGCGGCCGCTACGAGGGCAGTCTTGATGGCGGTTGGTCATACTGGAGGGATAACCGCAGCTTCGGCTGCGGTTATTCACTTTGGACGCCTGACACAACGTTGGGCTGGCTGGGCCCGCCCGGCCTCGCCCGCGAGCAGGATGCCCGAGAACTAGCTTTCTCAGTGGCCGGTGCTATCTTTTAATATCGGCGCCCCGGCCAGCCACGGCGTCGGTTTGCCCACCCGCCGTGATCGACGGGCCGCTGAGCGCCGACCTTAGGCGGCACGAGCGCCTGAGGCAAAAGTCTGGCCACGGCGCAGCAACGATGAAAGAGGAAGGTGAATTATGAAGATGCTACTCACAGTCGAATTCCCTCATGAGCCCTTCAACTCCCTCGTCAGAGGCGGGAAGGCGGGCGAGATAATTGGGCGTATCCTGGAAGCGATCAAACCGGAAGCGGTGTACTTTACTGAGCAAGACGGAATGCGCTGCGGGGTCTTCCTGATCAACGTCGAAAATCCATCCGACGTTCCTGCTTTTGCGGAGCCCTTCTTTCTCAACTTCCAGGCCAACTGCAAGTTCCGCATTGTGATGAGCCAGGAGGATCTGCAAAAGGCTGGTCTGGAGGAACTAGGGAAGAAGTGGGCGTGATGAGCGGTCGGCGAGATCGGTAACGAATAGCCCCCAGACCGCCCCATACTCATTTCCGTTAATGGTATCTAACACTTCTGTCAACACGGAGGCCATGCAAGCGGCACGCCGCTCGCATGGCGCCGGTTACGTCCAGTAGCTGCCATTGAAGTAGCGCTGGACACAGCGGCCGTAGTGGGTCGGCAAGCGACGATCGGCTGCCGGACCCGGCCGGGCGTCCGGATGCCGACCGTGAACCGGCAATGGAGACGATGATGGAAAAAGACAATCACCCGAAGCCGTTCTACAGGTCCCTCTACTTCCAGGTCATCACCGCCATTGTCATCGGCGTCATCCTCGGTCATTTCTGGCCGCATGCCGGCGAGGCGATGAAGCCGTTGGGTGATGGCTTCATCAAGCTGATCAAGATGATCATCGCGCCGATCATCTTCTGCACGGTCGTGGTGGGCATCGCCGGCATGGAGGACATGAAGAAGGTTGGCAAGACCGGCGGGCTGGCGCTGCTGTACTTTGAGGTCGTAAGCAGCATTGCGCTGTTGGTTGGCCTGTTGATCATCAACATCGTCAAGCCCGGCGCCGGCATGAACGTCGACGTAGCCACCCTCGACACGAAGGGCATCGCCGCCTACACCGAGCCCGGCAAGATGCAAGGCACGGTCGATTTCCTGCTGCACGTGATCCCGAACACGGTGGTGGATGCCTTTGCCAAGGGTGAGATCCTCCAGGTGCTGCTGTTCGCGGTGATGTTCGGTTTCGCGCTGCACAGGTTCGGCGGCCGCGGCACGTTGGTGTTCGACTTTATCGAGAAGTTTTCGCACGTGCTGTTCACCATTGTCGGCTACATCATGAAGGTCGCGCCGATTGGCGCCTTCGGCGCCATGGCCTTCACCATCGGCAAGTACGGCGTGAGCTCGCTGCTGCAGCTTGGCCAGCTGATGGCGACCTTCTACGCCACCTGCCTGCTTTTCATCTTCGTCGTGCTGGGCACCATCGCGCGGCTGCATGGCTTCTCGATCTGGAAGTTCATCAAGTACATCAAGGAGGAACTGCTGATCGTGCTGGGCACGTCGTCGTCGGAATCCGTGTTGCCGCGGATGATGGCCAAGCTGGAGAACCTGGGCGCCCGCAAGTCCGTCGTCGGACTGGTGATCCCGACTGGCTACTCCTTCAACCTGGATGGCACCTCCATCTACCTGACCATGGCGGCGGTGTTCATCGCCCAGGCGACCAACACCGACATGACCCTGATGCAGCAACTCACCCTGCTCGCTGTGCTGCTACTGACCTCCAAGGGCGCCGCCGGTGTCACCGGGAGTGGCTTCATCGTGCTGGCGGCCACGCTTTCGGCGGTGGGGCATGTTCCGGTGGCGGGGCTGGCCCTGATCCTCGGCATTGACCGCTTCATGTCGGAGGCTCGCGCCCTGACCAACCTGATTGGCAACGGCGTGGCCACAGTGGTGGTGGCAAAATGGACCGGCGACCTCGATGTCGAGCGGATGCACCGCAGGCTTGATGACGAGTCGGACATTGAGGCCGATGAGCCGGAAGTGGTGCTCGACCAGGTCGCGACCCATATGCCGGCCGCCGACACCACGGCGGCCCAGTGAGCGGCACCGCGCAAGCACACATCGCCACCGCGGGCTGTGGCAACTATGGCTCCTGGCGCATCTGGCATGTCGCGCATATGTCGAGCAAGCGTTTGTCGCCGGCCAGCGAGAGCCGCCGCGCCTATCTGCTGGAGCACGCGGCGGAGTTCTTGGGGAAGGAGTATGGCGGGCTGATGCCCGGGCGGCGGGTGGCCTGAGGTTCTCCCGTCCCGTGGCGCCGACTGCCTTCAGGCTTTCCACAATGCGGGAATAGAGTGGTCAACTCAACGGCGTCGCGTCAAATGCTCTGGGAACAATGCGCAACCTTTGGACCACATTCGACCGATAGTCCAGAAACCAGCCTGTCGTCGGGTCGGACCTTCAGGGGCGTCGCTTGTCACCTAAAATATTGTCAAGGTGTTACGTAACCCGGTCACGCCGCCAACGTGAACTTTTGGAGACCGCTAGAACCACGTCTCAATAACTGACTGGTGGTCTATGGTGCTATCACTTCGCTATTTGGGATTCTTGGGAATCTGCGCTTTGTTCACTGCTTGCGGACAGATTCCGTCCAAGCATTCTGCGTGCAGAGCTGATTCCTGTCGCCCTCGGCACGAGCACGAGATGTTGCAATCCGGCGAGGCGTCATGGTATTCGGCAACGTTCCAGGGGCGTCTGACCGCAAACGGAGAACGCTACGATGGCGGCGCCTTGACTGCCGCCCATCGAACATTACCGCTCGGCAGCTATGTGCGCGTCAGATCGTTGGCTACCGGAAAGTCGGTTGTCGTTCGCATCAACGATCGCGGACCATACGTCAAAGGCCGGATTATCGATCTCTCTTACGCTGCTGCGGCGGCCTTGGGTTTGCCAGACGCGCGGTCGATGCACGTGCAGATTGAACGTTGATCGATTGCGGCTGCGGTTCTACACCACTATGCATAGGGATTCCCCGAGGACTTCCACCGCGTCGAGGACAACCCGCTTGCGCAGCGCGGGAGCGTCAAGCCGCCGAAACGCCCGCGAAGTAAGCCCCCGCAAGGGCAATAGGCCGGCGCAATGCCGAACATTTTCGCGGACGCGGCAAACCAGCTGGGCCGTGCCGTCTGCGATAATGCGCCAGGCGCGGCGGCCGGCAATGATCCACGGCCCGCCGGCCGCGCCAGGCACTCCGGAATACGGAATGTAATTTTCAATTTTTCCGAAACCTGGGTTAAATTCAAATGTTATCGAAAGAGTTGAGTGTTGCAGTGGTGCTCCCCGCAGTTTGCCCTCGATAATGATCTGATTTATACAACAAGGAAAAATGAAAGTAAGAGCATTATGCATCGCCTCGCTAGTGTCCTGTCCCACTAATACGTGAGCAAAGTCGGTGCAACTTTTCGAGAATCGAATCGGCAGTAGCAGTCCAGCGAAACGGCTGGCAGTCCGCGTTGTAAGCGGTCACGAAATGATCGATGCGTTGGACCAACTGCTTGACGCTGGTGAATGAGCCGCGGCGGATGGCCTTATCAGTAATCAGGGAGAAGAAACGTTCGACCTGATTGAGCCAGGAACTGTAGGTCGGGATGAAATGCATGTGCCAACGCGGACGCGCTGCCAGCCAGGCCTTGATCTTCGGGTGACTGTGCGTAGCGTAGTTATCGGCAATGCAGTGAATGTCCAGCTCAGCGGGCACGGCCTGGTCGATCTCTCGGAGGAACGACAGGAACTCCTGATGGCGATGGCGCGGTTTGCATCGCGCCAGCACAGCTCCATTCAGGATGTTCAGCGCCGCAAACAGCGTGGTGGTGCCATGACGTTTGTAGTCGTGGGTGACGCCCTCGACGTAGCCGAATCCCATGGGCAGCATCGGCTGCGTGCGCTCCAGTGCCTGGCACTGGCTTTTCTCATCCACGCACAGCACCAGCGCGTTGTCAGGTGGGCTCAGGTACAAGCCCACCACGTCGCGCAGCTTCTCGACAAAGAACGGGTCGGTAGACAGCTTGAAGCTTTCGGTACGATGAGGTTGCAGCCCGAAGAGTTGGAAGTAGCGCTGCACGCTGCTCTTGGAGATGCCGGTCTCGGGCGCGACAGCACGCACGCTCCAGTGTGTCGAGCCGTTGGCCGGCTTCGTATGCAGGGTGGTCTGAATCAATTGCGCCACCCGTTCGTCGTCGACCGTGCGCGGGGCCCCCGGGCGAACGTCGTCATACAGACCGGCGATTCGGCGTGCAATGAAGCGCGCGCGCCATTTGCCGACCGTGGCGTTGCTCATCTTCAGCCGTTCGGCGATCGCGCTATTGAGCTCACCGTCGGCGCTGCTGAGGATGATGCGCGCCCGATTGCTCAACGCAGCAGGCAACGACCGGCTGCGCGCGAACGCCTGCAACTGCGCGCGTTCGTCTTCGCTCAACACCAATTCGGCCTTCGGTCTGCCCGTAATCATCGCGATATCTCCGTTCCCAAAATACCGAAACGGAAAGCAAGACTAATGCCAGTTATTTGCGGGACAGGACACTAGGAGTTGTGGTGCTAACTCAAACATCACTATCCTTCGCGCAAAATGTCAATGGGAAAAATCTCTTTACACAGAGATGTGCCATGTGCCATGGAGCAGATATCAAAGGGACAGGGCCATTGGCCAAGAAAAGCAATCCTCCCACACCTGATCTGACAACCGCCGCTTTCAAAAAACGACTCAATGATTATCCGGGTGTTATTGTTTCATCGGTAATACTTCGTCCAAATGGAGACTTGATTCCAAGAACTTTGCGAGAGAATGGTGTAAGTCTGGCGCCGCACTCTTGGACTGTCCAGGATTTTCGCGATTTAAATAAATACATGAGTGGTGTGATTTCAAAAAGCCGATGATTTTGAGGCAAGAGGCGGATACAGAAGTTTGGTGATCGCGGCCACTTTTCCTTGTGGCCGGCCGAGCTTCTAGTACGGTCAGTCAGACGAGATTAGCCTGGCGTGAAGGGCGGCCCGATGCTGAGTGACTGCTCTTGATTCGAGTCCGCTTACCGACCTGCTTCGGCCGCCCGACGGCGTCTGGCGGGAGCCTGCTGACTTACACCATTGGCAGTTGCCGAACCGGCTTGCCGGTAAGCTGGGCGACGGCATGTGCCACGGCCGGCGCGATCGGCGGCACGGCAATTTCACCGACGCCGCCGGGCTCGGCCGTGCTGGGCACGAGGTGGGTTTCGATTACCGGCGTCTGCGCCATCTTCATCATCGGATAGTCAGGGAAGTTGGTCTGCACGATCCGCCCGTCCTTGATCTGAATCTGGCTGTACAGCGCCGCAGACAGCCCGAAGATAATCCCGCTTTCCATCTGCTGCGCAACGATGTCCGGATTCACCACCGTGCCGCAGTCCACGGCGCAGACAACGCGATGCACGCGCGGCTTTCCGTCCTTGAGCGACACCTCTGCCACCTGTGCCACCACCGAGCCGAACGAGTTGTGCAGCGCGAGCCCGCGCGCACGCGGCGCGCCGTCCGCAGCCGGTGCCGGCGGCTGGTTCCAACCTGCCGCCTGCGCTACGGTGTCGAGCACCTTCAGCTCACGCGGGTGCGCCTTGAGCAAGTCGCGCCGCATCGCTAGCGGATCGAGTCTGGCGGCCGCTGCCACGTCGTTGAGAAAACCTTCCAGGAAGAAGCCGTTGTAGGAGTGACCGACGCTGCGCCAGAATCCGATCGGTACCGGCAAATCGACCACCACGTGCGCAATGTGCTCGTGCTCGATCTCGTATGGCAGGTCGAACAGGCCCTCGGCGGTATAGCGGTCGATGCCGAGCGACGGCGCGCCAAACAGGCGCTCCAGCTCGCCGGCCAGGATCGACTGCCCGGCACTGCGCGAGGCGATGGCCGTTACCCTGCCATTCTCGACGCGCGCCTTCAGCCGTGCGATGGCCTGCGGACGATAGAAGTCGTGGCGAATGTCGTCCTCACGCGACCAGATCACCTGTACCGGGCGGCCCTCGGTCCTGGTGGCGATCGACACGGCCTGGCCGATGAAATCCGACTCCAGTCGCCGTCCGAAGCCGCCGCCAATGAGTGGGATGTCGATATGCACCTGGTCCCGGCTCACACCTGCCGTGCGCGCCGCGACCAGTTGCGCCAGCGTGGCCACCTGGGTGGGCGCCCAGAGTTGCACGCGTTCCCTGGTCACCTGCGCCGTGCAGTTGATCGGCTCCATGGCGGCATGCGCCAGGTACGGCACACTGTATTCGGCCTCGACGATGGTTGCGCCGCCCGTCTTGTCAAAGGCCTTCAGGCCATCGCCCATCGAACGGTACGTGAAACCGCCCTTGTCGCTGTCCAGCGCGCCGACGAGCTGCTGCCGGATGCCCGCGGAATCGAGCGCGGCATGCGGCCCGTTGTCCCAGACCGGTTCGAGTTTTTCCAGGGCCTGGCGTGCCTGCCAGTAGTGGTCGGCCACCACGGCCACGCCCGGTGCGCCGCCCGCCGAGCCGTCGAACGGCACGACATAGCGCACGCCGGGCATGGCAAGCGCCGCCTTCGACTGGAAGGTCTTGAGCTTGCCGCCGAACACCGGACACATGACGAGCGCCGCGTACAACATGCCGGGCGGCCGCGCATCGATGGCAAAGCGTGCGCTGCCATCCGTCTTGCTGGCGATGTCGTTGCGCCGTGCAGGCTTGCCAATCAGCCGGTACTGCGAAGCCGGTTTGAGCATGACGTTCGATGGCGGCGCAATGTCGCGCGCCTTCCGCGCGGCCGCGGAGAAAGGCATCTGCTTGCCGCCCGGGCCAATGAGCTGGCCTTCCCGCACCGTCACCTGTGCCGCCTGCACGCCCCATTGGCGCGCAGCAGCTTCCACCAAGGCGGCGCGCGCGGTCGCGGCGGCCTCGCGCACTGGCTGCCAGCCGTCGGCCACGCTGCTGCTGGCGCCGGTGATGATGAGGCCGATCTCTCGCGTGCTCTTGGCCATGATCCAGTGCAGTGCGCGCGCCCAGGTCTTATCGGCATCGTCCGGATGCAGCGGCAGCGAGCTGTCGCCGATGGTGACGACATTGCCGTAGATGCGCTCGATGGGCGACGACTCGATGCTCACCCTTGCCAGCGGAATATCGAGCTCCTCGGCGGCCAGCATCGACAGCGCGGTGTGGATGCCCTGTCCCATCTCTACCCGTGGCATGGCGAGGATGACATTGCCTTCCGGCGTGATCTTGATCCAGCCGTTCAGGGCAATCTGGCCGGTCGTTTCAGGAAACACCGCGGGATCTCCAAGCCGGCTGCGAGGGGGCATCACGCCCCATCCCACCACCAGCGCACCGCCAAGGCCGAGCGCCCCCAGCAGAAACCGGCGCCTTCCGCGGCGCGGGGTTGTTGGCTTGGCGCTCATGCGCGCCCCTCGCGCAGCGCCTTCGCTGCACGCTTGATGGCGGTACGCACGCGCGGATACGTGCCGCAGCGGCACAGGTTGGTGATGGCGGCGTCGATGTCGGCATCACTTGGGTCTGGCTGTCGGGCCAGCAGGTCCGCCGCCGCCATCAGCATGCCCGACTGGCAGTAGCCGCATTGCGGCACCTGTTCGTCAATCCAGGCCTGCTGCAGCGCGTGGCGCTTGCCCGGCGCGTTGGCCAGCCCTTCGATCGTGGTGATGCGCTTGCCGGCCACCGCCGCCACGGGCAAGACGCAGGACCGCACCGCCGCGCCATCCAGATGCACGGTACACGCGCCACAAGCGGCGACGCCGCAGCCGAACTTCGTGCCCGTCAGGTTCAAATGCTCCCGCAGAACCCACAGCAAGGGGGTGGCCGGATCGCAATCGATGCTGACTGGCTGGCGGTTGACTTCAAGATTCATGTGTTATCTCCTTGCCCTTACCGAAATTCATGCTGGCTTGTCGCCCATGCCAAGCGCTTTGGCCGCGCTGTGGACAGACCATCGACGGTCCGTTAGCCAGTCCTGACCGACCGGCGCCGGCTTGCCTTGCGAAGGGTAGTGACATCGCCGGTCCCCAGGGCTGGGCCTTCCAATTCTCCTGATCGTATCCGCGACAACACCCTGCTCGCATTGGTGGCGCAGTCAATTTCCTCAGGTTTCGCCTCGATCTCCGCCAGGAGTGCGACGAGGTGCGCCTTGCTCTGCGCAAGCCGCCCCTCCAGCGCCTCGATGTCCTGCACCTTGCTGCGGAGCGTTTCAATCAACGAGCCATGCTTCCAGTGCGCCAGGTCGGGCGGTAGCAGCTTACGAATCTCATCGAGACTAAAGCCGGCCTGCTGCGCAGTCGCGATCAGGTCGAGCACCAGCACCGCCTGAGGTGGATAGGTCCGGTAGCCGTTCTGCCGACGCTCGACCGTCAACAAGCCGATGCCTTCGTAAAAGCGGATGCGCGACGGGGCAAGGCCAGTGCGCTCCGCCAGTTCCCCGATCCTCATGCTCGCCACACTCCTCAAGCAGCTTGAAGTCACCCTCAAGAATCTCTGACGCTATATGTCAGTTAATACGCGCTACCCAACCTAGCTGCAGGGCCTGCATCAGCACGCCCACAAATGCCCACGGCCAGCCAGTGCCCGAGGCAAGCCGATCAACAGCCGGTAGCCAGCACTTTAAGCTTAAACTCAACTTGAAGGTCAAGCATCCAGATGCGGATTGTTCAGGTTGGACTCATTCCGATCCCCTTGTGGATCCCAACGCGGATTGAAGGTGAAGGGATCGAGACCGAAGTAGACGTTCCGACACATTGGGAGACACGTGCGCCGGCAGTTCCCGGGCCAGCACGTTCCGGGATCAGCTCGCTGCGGGGCGACGGGTCTTACCCCGAACTGGCACGACGGCCCCTTCTTCGCGGAGGCGGTCCAGCACCCACTTCGTCCTGTCAGAGCACGGCATATCCGCAGGCCGGTTTTCGATGTTTCTGATGGCGGCGAGCAAATGGGTCTTGTTTTGTTTGAGGCGCTTCTGCATGTCCTCGATTTCGGCGACTTTCCGCTTGAGGGCATCCAGTAGCTCATCGTGCTGCCAGTTCCCCGAACCGAGCGGTAGCAGATGGCGGATCTGATCGAGCGAGAACCCCGCACTCTGCGCGCTGGCGATGATTTCCAGAATCCATACCGCCTCCGGCGGGTAGTCGCGATAGCCATTCGCCTGGCGCTCGACTGCCAGAATCAATCCGGCTGCCTCGTAAAAGCGAATGCGGGAGGCCGTCAGACCGCTGAGCCTAGCCAGTTCTCCAATTCTCATACGGCACCTAAGAAAGCATTGACATTAAGGTTCACTTTAATCCTACAGTGAATCTTGGCCCGGCAAGGCAGGCCGGCCTGGCCAGCGTGGTGTCCCTGGCCACATTCCCTCCCCTCATCTACCTATCTGGAAAGGAGCAGGACTCGACCTCCGCGCTGCAAGTATCAGCGCGCATCGCCGATTGAAGGCTTACGCACTACACAGGAGAAGCAAAAATGGCATATGTGACAACAAAGGATGGCGTTGAGATCTTCTACAAGGACTGGGGTCCACGTGACGCACAGGTTATCTTCTTTCATCACGGTTGGCCGCTCAGCGCTGACGACTGGGATGCGCAGATGCTTTTTTTTCTGGCGCACGGCTATCGGGTTATTGCCCATGACCGTCGCGGCCATGGACGATCCAGCCAGGTCTGGGACGGCCATGACATGGACCACTATGCCGATGATGTTGCGGCAGTCGTAAACCACCTCGGCGTGCAGAAGGCTGTCCATGTCGGGCATTCCACGGGCGGTGGCGAGGTCATTCATTACGTCGGCCGTCATGGGGAGGACCGCGTCGCCAAGGCGGTACTCATCAGCGCCGTTCCGCCGCTGATGGTGAAGACCGAGAGCAATCCGGGCGGTCTCCCCAAGGATGTCTTCGATGGCCTCCAGGCCCAGCTCGCGGCAAATCGTGCACAGTTTTATTACGACATTCCCGCGGGCCCTTTCTACGGCTACAACCGCCCTGACGCGAAACCGTCGGAAGGCGTCATCTGGAACTGGTGGCGGCAGGGAATGATGGGCAGCGCCAAGGCCCACTATGACGGCATCGTCGCCTTCTCGCAGACCGACTTCACCGAAGACCTGAAGAGCGCAACGATTCCCGTTCTGGTGATGCATGGCGACGACGATCAGATTGTCCCTTATGCGAACTCGGGGCTCTTGTCGGCAAAGCTGCTCAGGAACGGCACCCTGAAGACCTATCCGGGTTTCCCACACGGGATGCCAACTTCGAACGCCGAAACGATTAACGCCGATCTGCTCGCGTTCGTGCGAGGCTAACAGCCACAGGTGCCGGACGAATAGCTTTCTGGCACCTGGCTGTCCCCTCGCGATGCCATTCAGGTCGCTCGACCGCGCTGCAGTGAAGAAGAAGGAAAACGCAGTCCTGCTCGCCACGATTTGTGGCGAGCCTTTTTCATTTAACAGGTACCGTCAGCGCGAAAAAAGCTACGGGCTGCAATAGCCGCCGTTCGGCGTCCACGTCTCGCTGCCACGCACGGCGCCGCTCATACATCACCTCAAAAAGGGTCTTGACATTAAAGTTTACTTCAACCTTAAAGTCGAGCCTCGATCAAACGAGGTGGCCCCATGAACGTGTTCGACAAGTTGATTCTTCGTAACGGTTCAAGTGTTCCGAACCGAATCGCCAAAGCCGCCATGGAAGAGAACATGGCGGACGCTGACCACGCGCCCTCCGAGGAGCTGATGCGCCTGTACAGGGCTTGGGCAGAGGGGGGTGCCGGCCTGCTGATAACGGGCAATGTGATGGTGGACAGCCGTGCCATGACGGGGCCCGGCGGCGTCGTGCTGGAAGACGCCAGGCACCTGGACCGGTTCAAGCGCTGGGCGCAGGTCGGGCGATCCAAGGGAGCGCAGTTCTGGCTGCAGATCAACCATCCCGGCCGCCAGATGCCTGCCAACCTGGGGCAGCCCACTTGGGCCCCCTCTGCTGTGCCAATGAACCTGGGCAACATGTCCAAGCACTTCAACACGCCGCAGGCGATGACGCAGGAGGTCATCGAGGACGTGATCCGGCGTTTTGCCCGCACGGCGCAGCTGGGGGAACAAGCGGGTTTCACTGGCGTCGAGATTCACGCGGCGCACGGCTATCTGCTGAGCCAATTTCTCTCGCCTTTGAGCAACCAGAGAACGGATGCGTGGGGTGGCCCGCTGGAGAACCGCGCTCGCCTGCTCTTTGAGATCGTCAAGGCCGTACGCGCCGTGGTTTCACCCGGCTTCGCGGTTGCTGTCAAGCTGAACTCTGCCGACTTCCAGCGTGGTGGCTTCAGCGTGGATGACGCCCACCAGGTTGTGAAGATGCTCAACGAGTTGGCCGTTGACCTGGTCGAGTTGTCGGGAGGCAGCTACGAGGCCCCGGCCATGCAGGGTGAAGCCCGCGACGGCCGCACGCTCGCCCGCGAGGCCTACTTTGCAGAGTTCGCCCGCGACCTCCGCGCAGTGGCAAAAATGCCAGTCATGGTCACAGGCGGCATTCGCCGTCGGCCGGTGGCCGAGCAAGTGGTCAAGAGCGGCGTGGACATGGTTGGCATCGGTACTGCCCTGGCCATCGACCCCAATCTGCCGCGCGATTGGCGTGCCGGCAAAGACAGTGCGCCTGCGTTGCTCCCGATAAGCTGGAAGAACAAGCCGCTGGCCTCGTTGGCCAACATGGCGGCAGTCAAGTTTCAACTGCGCAAGCTTGGCCGAGGCAAGGCCACTGATCCCAAGGTGTCACCGCTGCGTGCGCTGATCCTGCAGCAGGTGTCCAACGCCTGCCGCGTCCGTCGATACCGGCGCTGGGTGGGGCAGCGCGCCCATGGCTGACAGACCAGACAACTCTGCAAGCTGATCTCGAGACCTTTCGGACCCCATGTCTGGGCCCGCAGGCTATTCCAACTTAAACATCAAAGTATCGTCATATGAAAATCAGAAGTCTTGCGGCTACAGCAGGTGTAATCCTGTGCGTCCTCTTGAATCCTTCATGGGCCGATGGCACATCGAAAACTATGCAAACTGAAAGCACAACCATCAACCTCGCAGGACATGAGGTTCCCGTGGTCAGAGGCGGGCTGTATGACCGCTATCGCTCGAATCCTCCGCTTTCCGTCATTCAGCAGGAAGCTCCAGACGTTGACTTGAGCTGGTTCAAGGAACTCAAGAAGGAGAAGGTAGATATTGGCTTTGAATCCTACTCGCCAAACTTCTACTACAAGAACAGCAGGGTGACGGCAATCTTCACCGCCGACTTGGACAAGCTGCGGGAATTGATGCCTGCTCAAGTCCTGGAGAAGGTTCAACCACTTCAGGTCTGGCCGGGCAGAGGCCTCATCGCACTCACCGCCTACTCATATGGCTATTGCGACAACGACAGCTACAACGAGATTGGCCTTTCCGTCATCACAAATCGGCCGGGTAGCTCCAATCTTGGACCGCTTACCCTGATGAACCAGGCAATGTCGAACGATTTCTGGGGCTACGTACTGAAGCTTCCGGTAAATACCGAACTCGCCAGGGTACGGGGGGTGGTGGGCTACAACCTACCCAAATGGCTGACCGGAATAAACTACCGGGAAACCGATAAATCGGTTGTCGTCGAGATTCTTGACAGCGAAACGGGCAAGGTCGATGTCACCCTTGAAACCAAGAAGCTGGGGGACCTTTCGAGCAAGACCTCAATGGTCACGAACAGCTTTACCAATGTCGATCAGAATGGGCGATTGACTACAGGTTATGCGATTTCTCGTCAGCTTAGTCACACCTCCAGCACAAATGCGGAGTCGGTGAACCTCACGCTTACCGAGGGGAGCTTGTCGACGTACATTAAGGCGCTGAAACTGGGGAAGATGATGAAATACGAGTACGTGCCAGAATTCCAAAGCGCGCTATATTCCCCCAAGTCGCTGTGATCCCTTCTTGTCGTTGAGTCGACGCCGGTAGCCCCAATCGCCCGGGAGGGTTCCCCTCAGTGCGACATGAAGACTGGCAAGCCTGACTGGCGCAGCAGGGCGCGGGTCGTGCCCCCCAGCACAAGCTCCCTCAGCCGGGAGCGCCCATAGCCGCCGGCGACCAGCAGGTCGGCCTGAACCTTGGCCGCAAGTTGTGGCAGCACGTGGTCGGGATCGCCCTCCCCGACCAGCAGACTGGCGCGGATGCCATGGCTGAGCAGCCACGCTGTCAGCCGATCCGCGCTGTCTCGATAGGCCGCTTTCTCACCGGCAGTGCTGTGCTTGCCAGCGCTGACCACCAGGACGGTAACGGCGCTGGCATGCACAAGCCACGGCAGTGCGTCCGCGACCGCGCGCGCGGCCTCCCGGCCGCCGTTCCATGCGATGGCAACATGGCCACCAATTCTCGGGACGGATGCGCCCGGCACCAGCAGGATGGGCCGGCCTGCATTGAGCATCGCATACTCAGCGGCCCCGGCCAGCAAAGCCGGCACATCGGCCTGCGCCGAGGGCGATGCGGGCAGGATGATATCGGCGAAGCGGCCCTCGTCGGCAAGCGCCCAGCCAGACTCGGCGTCGACAACGATGTGCCGGGTGGGAATGGCCGGCGACACTTGCCTGGTCAGCGTTTCGAGTGCGTTCCTGTGAGCCGCAGCCAGTTTGTGCAAATGGCCCGCGGCCAGCACAGCGTATTGCCCCGCTTCTTCGCCCGCCCCACGAAACGGCTCCAGGTGCGTTCCTGTTGCCGTCAGTCCGACCACGCTGCCGCCGGACTTTTCGGCAAGCCGTGCCGCCGTTTCAATGCGCGCGGACCGTGCAGCATCTTCGCTGAGGTCGACAAGGATGGTTCTGAAGTCCATGACGTGATTCCACTCTTTGGTTTAAGTTCGCATCATCGTGAAAACAGCACCGGTGCCGTCATCGAGTCAAGCAGCGTATGCGTGACACCGCCCAGCACCAGTTCCCGCATGCGACCGTGTCCGTAGGCACCCATCACGATCAGGTCGGCATTGAAATCCGCCGCGCGCGAAAGGATGAGTTCGCCGATGGTCAGGTCAGCCCCACCGGGACCGTGTTCGATTTCCACGGCGACGCCGTGGCGCTCCAGCACGCGTGCGGCGTGGCCGACCGGGGTGGCGTCGGCTCTTGCCTCCTTGGCCGCGGTCTGTGCGCAAAGAATGCGCGCCTGTGCGCCGGCTATCAGCGGAACCGCGTCGTGCAGCGCCCGCGCCGCCTCGCGGCTGCCATTCCACGCCACGATAACGCGCGTACCCAGCGTTGGAAACGTGCCCGTGCACGGCACTACGAGCGTCGGTCGGCCGGTCTCCAGCAGCAGCGATTCCAGCAGCTGCCGGGCCACCGGACCTTCGGTATTGCCGGGGTCGTACTGGCCGGCAACGACCAGGCCGGCCTCGCGGGCCTCGCGCAGCACGGATGCCACCGCCCCCAGCTCCGCAGCGCGCCACTCCGCGCGCACTTGCATGGCCTGGGTTGCAGCCAGAAACTGCGCCCGGACGTCTTCCCTGATCTGCTTGCGCCGGGCCAGGTCGTCCGCAACATATTGCTGTGCGCCGTCCATGAGGTAGAACCAGGCAGGATCGGGAATGAAACCGGCGTACATGCCGATCAGCCGGCACTGGCTGGCCGCCGCAAGGCGCCCCGCCACTTCAAGCCGCTGCCGTGCCTGCGGATTGCTGTCCAGATGAACCAGGATGCTGTCGTAAGCCATGATCGCCCTCTCGCTCGACTACAGACCAGTCTAGGCAGCAAGGCCGGCCGGCGCTTGACCCGGATCAACGGGCCTGGCCTGCAGCGACATGGCTCACGTATCGCCCTGATGTGCGGTGGAGGCTACTGCGAGCAAAGGTTGCGGAGCCGTCAAGCCGTCCGGCCATCACTTCTGTTTGCGGTCAATTACTCGCCGCGCCTGCCTCTTCGGGTTGACATATATCAAGCGCGTATCGAGGCCGGCGCCTACGCTGAATGCAGCGAATCGCAACATTGAGCACACCCTTGCCCCTCAGGAGACCCATCATGTACCAGCGCATCCTGCTCGCTGTCGACGGCAGCCGTTCTTCCGACCTGGCACTGAGCCAGGCCATCATCATCGCCAAGGCAACCGGGGCCGAGGTCAAGGCGTTGTTCGTGGTAGACGACAGCGATGTGTTCTTCGAGGCTAGTTACTTCAACCCCAAGGAACTGATCGACAACATCACCGCGCACGGCCGCAAGGCGCTGGATGCCGCCTCGGCCAGGCTCGGCGAAGCAGGCGTGCGCAACTCAGTGAAACTGGATGAAAAGCCGGTGGCGCCCGGCCGGATCTCGCTGACCATTGTCACCGAAGCCGATGCGTGGAATGCCGACCTGATCGTGCTTGGCACCCACGGCCGCCGCGGCGTCCGGCGCCTGCTGATGGGCAGCGTGTCGGAAGGCGTGCTTGCCAAGACCAGCAAGCCCGTGCTCCTGGTCCGCAGCGAAGTCGAAGGTTAGGCGCGCCACGGCGCCACGGGCGGCGTAGGAGTGCCAGGCCATGCCCCACCAAACCATGCGTGCGATGGTCCTTGAGGGCGCGGGCCTGCCGCTGCGCCTTCAAAACTTGCCGGTTCCCGACCCGGGGCCCGGCGAAGTTCGCATTGCCGTGGGGGCTTGCGGGGTGTGCCGGACCGACCTGCATATCGCCGACGGCGACCTGCGCCATCCCAAGCCGGTGCTCATCCCGGGGCATGAAATCGTCGGACAGGTGGATTCGTGCGGCGCCGGTGTCACCGCCTTCAAGCCGGGCGACCGCGTGGGTGTGCCCTGGCTCGGACATACCTGTGGCCGTTGTCGTTACTGCCTGCGTCATCACGAGAATCTTTGCGACGCGCCGCTATTCACTGGCTATACCCGCGATGGCGGCTATGCGGAGTACGTTATTGCCGACAGCGGCTATTGCTTCCCGATTCCGCCTGGCTACGATGACGAACATGCCGCACCACTACTCTGCGCCGGCCTGATCGGCTACCGGACGCTGCGCATGGCGGGCGCGGCCAGCCAGGCACACCGCATCGGCATCTACGGCTTCGGCGCCGCCGCCCACCTGGTGACGCAGATCGCGGTGGCGCAAGGCCGCGAAGTCTACGCCTTCACCCGCGCGGGCGACGCAGGCGCGCAGCAACTCGCATACCAGTCCGGCGCGTGCTGGGCCGGCTCGAGCGACCTCCAGTCGCCCGTGCCGCTGGACGCCGCGCTGATTTTCGCCCCGGTGGGCGCGCTGGTTCCCAAGGCGCTGCGCGCCGTGGACAAAGGTGGCATCGTGGTCTGTGGCGGAATTCATATGAGCGATATCCCAGGCATGCCTTACCAGCTGCTTTGGGAAGAAAGGCGCCTGTGTTCCGTAGCCAACCTCACGCGTGCCGACGGCATCGCGCTGATGGATATCGCCGCCCGGACCCCGCTGCATACGCACACCACCGCGTATCCGTTGGAGCAGGCCAACGAAGCGCTTGCCGACCTGCGCGAGGGCCGGCTTACCGGCGCCGCCGTCCTGAAACTCCGTCAATAGATTCCTGGCAGATAGATCGATGAGCCGATACCAGACACGTTTTCAGGCGCGTGAGCATGCGGGCTCGGAACTGGCCTGGGCGTTGCGCGCGTATCGGGGAACCGGTGCCCTGGTCCTGGCGATTCCGCGCGGCGGCGTGCCGGTCGGGCGCGTTGTGGCCGACGCACTGGGCGCTGACTTCGACCTGGTGATGGCGCGCAGGATCGCTCCTGGCGTAGCACTGGACGACTCTGGCGCGACATGGTGCACGGACGCAATGAACGCAAATGGCGGCGCCAGCAGCCAGCGTGATGCCCAGTTCGACCAGCTTCGCAGGCAGCGCGCCGTGTATACGCCGGTTCGCAAGCTGGCAGATCCGGGCGGTCGCGTGGTGATCGTCGTGGATGACGGCCTGGTGAGCGGCGCAACGATGTATGCGGCCCTCGCAAGCCTGCGCAAGCGGCACCCTGCCCGGCTCATATGCGCGCTCCCGATCGCCACCCCAGCCGGGCTGGACCGGGTCCGCGCGCTGGCCGACGAAGTCATCTGCCTGGATACACCCGACCGTATCGAAAACCTCGCGCACTTCTATCATGAGTTCCAGCTGGTCAGCGACGACCGCGTCCGGCAGTTGACAGGGATACCGCCAGCGCAACCCCAGACCCGCGCCCGGCCAGGTGCGGTGGCGGGCGTGCCGTCGTTGAGCAAGGCGATGCTGATTCCGTATCAGACGACTCGGCTCCGGGCCATGCTCGAATCGGCGCCGAACCCGATCGGCGTCGCGGTGATGGTGCATGCCGGTGGCGCGCAACGCCGCGCAGCCCGCAGCCATTACCTGGCACGCAAGCTACGCGCGAAAGGATTCGCCACCTTGCTCGTAGACTTGCAGCCTGACAGCCGCGTCGACGACGCACCGGAATCGGACGTCGATGAGCTGGTGGCAAGACTGGACCAGACCTTGAGCTTCCTGCGTACTGGGACGCCCTGCGCAAGCTTGCCTGTGGGCCTGCTCAGTACCGGCACCGCAGCGGCGGCAGCCCTGCGCTCGGCCGCGTGCAGCGCGACGCAACTCAGCGCTGTAGCCTGTGTTGCGGGGCGGTTGGATCTCGCGGGAAGCGCAACCCTGCAGCAGCTCGAAATCCCCGCCTTGCTGATATGTGCCAGCGGCAATCCGAAAGACATTCAGATCAATAATCTTGCATTCGAACAAATGCATTGTCCGCGGCAACTGAGGCTCATCCCGACCAGCGGCCGCGGATTTGAAGACCCCAGGGCACTGGAAGACATCGCGGCACTCACGATAGGCTGGTTCGAGCGGCACCTTGCGGCCCCATCTCCTCTCGGCCTGGGTTACGGCGGATGACAATGCCTCTGGGGTTACGCTGGGCTGCGCCTGATGCGTGAGGCTCAGCGTCGCTGATCGTGCGCGAGGATTTCGGCTTCGAAGGTCTTGTTAGCGGCACTTAGCCGGGACTACCACCCTGCGGTGGAGACGTAGCAGCGCTCTGCTCGAGGAATCGACGCCCGCCTCGCAGCTCACGGCCGGCTTGCCGCAGCGGCAGCGATGAGACCACATGGTTTAGCGACTGATAGCTCTGGTGCAGCATCGATTGGATGATTGCCCAGTCCGCGTCCGTCATGTCGCCCGCTTCTGCGCGAGCATCGCGAAGCAGCATCGCTTGCGCGCGCAGCCGCCCGTGTTCGCGCGTGGCATTCGCGGGCACCATGTACAGCGACGCCGCGGCTTCCGCGCAAGCGTTGGTCAACGCATCGGGCCCATAACGCTCATGCTCACGATGCACGATCCACCATTCCAGTTCCAGCCTGGTGGTTCGGGCGATGTCGAAGTTGCGGTCCCCCGTGTTGTGGATCAGGGTGAAATAGGTCTGCAGCGCGGGCAACGCCTTTTCGTAGTCGGTGCGCTGCTTCCCCTCTTTGAAGGTGAAGGCGGCGGAGGCGCCGTAATAGGCGCCGACGTACGACCTCAGCCACGGAAACCGATACTGCGTGCGCAGGGTCTGCGCCAGTTCAAGGAAGAGCGAGACGGGTCGGCGATCGTAGTACGAGTGCCACATCCTCGTTTCCAGCGTGCCGGTCGCGATCGGATCGAAGCGGCCCAGGTCGCGGTGCCATGGCCAGAAAAGATCGGCTGCGGCATAGCCGATCAGTAGCAAAAGCGCGACCAGGATCGTCCGTCTCGAACGTCCTGGCCGGGCAGCAGTCGGATAGCGCCTCAGGCCGCGAAGGGAGGCGTGCCGGGGTGTGTACATGTCGAATCGCGTTGCTACGCAACAAGCGCGTGGTCTATTTCTTGGCTACCCGCCCGAAGACGGCGGCCAGCTCAGCATCTTCCAGGACCGGCATGATCTCGAGCTCCATCAGATCACTCCACTGATAGGCGAACTCGGTGAGCTTGGCCGCATCGTCGGTTTCGAGCAGATCGAAGCCCGACCCGAGATCGGCGCTGGTCCATCTGCCCAGCAACTGGACGCCCTCCGGCGGTAGCCCGCCGGTTCGCAGAAAGCGCTCGATCGCTTCGGCGCGCTGCTCCTTATCCGGAGCCCAATGGAAGGTCATCATGAATTTCATGGCGGCATCTCCTGATGGTGGTGTCTCACCTCCTCCTACTTCTATATACGTTCCGGCGCGCCATGCGGATGCGATCGAGCGCGCGCGTCTGCGCGCGTGGCGAAATGGGGGAGTTTGTGACCTGTCGGGATGCCCGGAACGGACGCCGCCCGACGCCTGTCAACCGACGCGGACGGCTGGCGGCGCTAGCAGGTGAGGTGCAGGATCGCGTTGGCGCCTTTGGGGTTCGACGCGAGCGTCTTGATGGCGTCGGCTGTCGGCTGGATGACCAGCTCGACATGGCGCCGTTTTGCCTCGCGCTTCACCTCGTCCATCACCGGCAACGCGCCGGTTCCGGTGCCGACCACGAGTTTGCTGCAGTTCCAGGGGATGTCTTCCTGGATCGACAGCGGCGTGTGGCCGAAAGCTTCGCGGAATGGCTTGGAGGGGCCCTTCCTGCGTTTGTGGACCTTGCCGTGGTCGATGACTACGTCGTGGTTGTATGTGACGCCGTCGATACTGATAGTGCCGAAGGAGAATGATTCAAACCGCATTTAGAGCTCCTCTGCGATTTGGGTGCGCGTTGCTGTGCGCGGTGGCTGGCCTTTGCGTGCGCCCGCTGTGGTCGGCAGACGGGCTGGCGAGGTGGTGCGGTCATCCGGCGCGTTGCGCGGGGTGCTGCAGGCTGGCCTTCAGTTCCTCGCGTTCGGTGAAGGTCGGGTTGGCCTGCCAGCCGACTAGTTCGTCGTGCCAGCTCTCCCACACGTTCTCGTCGAACTCGAAGTCCTCATCCAGCCGCCCGCCGTCGCGCAAATAAGCGCCGATCACCTGCGTGCCATCCCAGTAGGCAACGGCCACGTCGGAGAAATCGGCAGTGGTTCCGATCGGCATGTCGCGTAGCAACATTGCCAGGTTTGCCTTGAACGCTCGGAATTGTTGGGAGGTCATGGCGGGCTCCGGTGCGGAGGCGGAAGATGATGGAAGGTTGCACCTGATCTTTCGGCGCGTCAATTTGGAGCGTTGACCGGCACACTTAGGGCCGCCGTGAAAGTCGACAAGAGCGTATCCTCATCGCCGCATGGCGGCAGGACTACAACTTCCCTGCTTCGGGCCGCAGCACGACCGGTCCCGCCGATCGTTTGCCTGTCTTCATCGCCTGCATCAATGTTCACGTCATGTCGACCCGCGTTCGACGATGCGAAACCCCACGTCGATCACAGGCTGGGCTGCTGCCTGGCCATGGCAGCGGTCCACCAGCAGGCGAGCTGCCAGTGTGCCTATGGCGGCCCCGTCAACATGCACGGTCGTCAGAGACGGATTCAGGTGTGCGGCGAAATCGGCATCGCCGAAGCCACAGACCGCCAGGTCCTCGGGGATGCGCAGCCCGCGCGCGAGCGCTTCGACCATGACACCTTGCGCGAGCTGATCGGAGCTGCAATAGATGGCTCTGATCTTCGGATCCTTCTCCAGGAGATCGGCGAGGGCCTGGCGACCCAGGGCCAGACTGCTCGGCGCCGGCACAATGACCGTGGGGACGTCGTGCCCAATCGTCGAGACAAAGCCCTCGCGCCGCACCGATGCGCGGTGATCGTCACCGGTTGCAATGCCCAGCCGGCGCCAACCCTTGCCGAGGAAGTAGCCTGCAATGGCACTGCCCACCTTGATATGCGAGAAGCCCACGGCCATATCGACCGGACGGTCGCTGAGATCCCAAGTCTCGACGACCGGGATGCCGGCACGGCGCAGACGCTCGCGGGCCGCCTGCGAGTGAACCAGCCCGGTGACGACGATCCCGTCTGGACGGCGGCTGATCATGGTGCCGAGCAGGGCTTCCTCGCGCGCATGGTCATAACCGGTCTGCCCCAGGATCAACTGGTAGCCCGCAGCGTCGAGCGCATCGGTCAACGCTTTGACGGTTGGCAGGAACTGCGCCACCGCGATGTTCGGCACGAGCGCGGCCACCATCAGGCTACGTTTCGACTTCAGCCCACCCGCCAGCAGGTTGGGGATGTAGCCCGTCACTTCCACGGCCCGAAGCACCCGCGCGATGGTCTTTTCCGACACCATGCCGGGGTTGCTGAGCGCGCGCGAGGCGGTGATCAATGAGACGCCGGCCTCCCGCGCCACGTCGTGCAGCGTGACGGATTTCGGTCCATCAGTATTCGACATTCGGTTCCTGACTCAGGGTAAATCGCTACCGGCCTTTTGCATGACGCCGGTTGACGCGCCAAAATGACAACGTTAGCATTTCCTCCACCCCGTCGGTCACCGGATTGTCCGGTGGATTTGCGGGGCCGCACCTAGCATTTCACGGCGACCGGCACACTGATTATATCAATCTCGTTCGCCCAGAAATGATAACGTTATCATATCATCCTCGCGCGACGTGACGGCTCGATACCATTGCCAGGTCCCTTCTTCTCATTGCAGGCATCCCATGACGACCCCTACCACTGCTTCTTCCGACACCATTGCCTCGATCCGGCTCTCGTCGTGCTATCTCCCGCTGGCCACGCCGATCAGCGACGCCAAGGTTCTGACCGGCCGCCAGAAGCCGATGACCGAGGTGGCCATCCTCTTTTCCGAGATCCGGACCGCCCAGGGCCATGAAGGTATCGGCTTCAGCTACGCCAAGCGCGCCGGCGGGCCCGGGCAGTTTGCCCACGCCAGCGAAATCGCCCCGGCATTGATCGGCGAAGACCCCAATGACATCGCGAAACTGTGGGACAAGCTCTGCTGGGCCGGTGCGTCGGTCGGGCGCAGCGGGCTGTCGACGCAGGCCATCGGGGCATTCGATGTCGCGCTCTGGGACCTGAAGGCGAAGCGGGCAGACCTGTCGCTGGCAAAGCTGCTGGGTGCCCATCGGGATGCCGTACGCTGCTACAACACCTCCGGTGGCTTCCTGCACACGCCGCTGGACCAGTTGCTGGTCAACGCGGCGGCTTCGGTAGAGCGTGGCATCGGCGGGATCAAGCTCAAGGTTGGGCAGCCTGACGGCGCGCTCGACATCCGGCGCGTGGCGGCCGTGCGCGAGCAACTCGGCGACGCGGTGCCGCTGATGGTCGACGCAAACCAGCAGTGGGACCGCCCCACGGCGCAACGCATGTGCCGCACCTTCGAGTCCTTCAACCTCGTCTGGATCGAGGAGCCGCTGGATGCCTATGACCACGAGGGCCACGCCGCGCTGGCGACGCAGTTCGACACGCCGATCGCGACCGGCGAAATGCTGACGAGCGCGGCCGAACACTGCGAGCTGATCCGCCATCGCGCGGCGGACTACCTGATGCCGGACGCGCCGCGGGTGGGCGGCATCACGCCGTTCCTCAAGGTCGCCGCGCTGGCCGAGCATGCGGGCCTGATGATTGCGCCGCACTTTGCCATGGAACTGCACGTGCACCTTGCCGCGGCCTACCCTCGCGAGCCCTGGGTCGAGCACTTCGACTGGCTCGAGCCCCTGTTCAACGAGCGACTGGAGATTCGCGACGGACGGATCATCGTGCCGACGAGGCCGGGCCTCGGGGTCACCATCAGCGAACAAGCCCGCGCCTGGACCGGCCACCAGGCCGAATTCGGCCAGCGCAACTGACGTATCCCGCCTTACCGCACCCAGAGGAGACAGAATATGAGAAAACTAATTGCGTCCATGCTGTTGACGGTTGCCATGACGGGGGTCCAGGCGGCGTGGCCGGAGAAGCCCGTCACGGTGCTGGTCCCTTTCCCTGCCGGAGGCTCGACAGACAACGTCGCGCGTATCCTGAGCGCGAAGTTCCAGGCCGAATTCGGCGGCAGCTTCGTGGTCGACAACCGGCCGGGCGCCGCCGGAATGATCGGCGCCGCCATCGTCAAGCGCGCGCCGGCCGATGGCTACACGGTCTTCGTGTCGTCGCTTGGCCCGTTCGTCATCGGCCCGCATCTGTCGAAGAATGCTGGCTACGATCCGCTCAAGGACTTCGAGTACATCAGCGTCGCTGTGCAGGCGCCGAACGTCCTGGCAGTCCCCGCCAATTCCCCCTTCAAGACCGTACAGGACGTCATCGCCTATGAAAAGGCGAATCCCGGCAAGATGACATTCGCGTCGGCCGGCAATGGCACGAGCGACCATCTCACCGCCGAACTGTTCTGGCAGCAGACCGGCACGTCCGGCATCCACGTTCCCTACAAAGGCGGTGCGCCGGCGATGAACGACCTGCTTGGCGGACAGGTCGATGCCACCTTCATGAACATCAATACCGCTGTACCCCATATCAAGGCGGGCAAGCTGCGCGCGCTGGGCATCACCAGCACGAAGCGATCACCTATCCTGCCCAACGTGCCGACCATGGAGGAGTCCGGCGTGAAGGGAGTGACGGTCTACTCCTGGCAAGCAGTGGCCGCGCCCAAGGGCCTTCCGGCCGACATCAAGTCAAAGCTGCACGCCGCCACCGTTGCCGCGCTCAACGATCCGGCAGTCAAGTCGAAATTGCTCGACGTCGGCTTCGAGATCGTCGCCAATACGCCAGAACAATTCGCCGCGTTTCAGGCGTCGGAGTTTTCGCGTTGGAAGAAGGTAATCGAGCTGGGAAAAATCACGGGGGATTGACTCCCAGCCTGGAATGAATCAGTTCCACGGGCGGGCACAATGGACATGACACCCCTAGCCCTTTGGTTGGAAACCGGACTGGACTATGCTGGTGCGCGATGACTGCCAGGGCAGCACCTGGGTGAGCTTCCACACCGCCGCGGAACTGGAAAGCGCTCACCCATTGCCGGCCGGCAGCACCGCGCCGCTGGCTGTGGCACAGCGGCTGATTCTTGACACGGTAGGCGCGCAAGGCGCCCCGGGGTGATTTATCCGGCCAGGCCCTTGTTCGGATTGATCAGGTACTTCTCCCCCGTCGCGCGCTTGTTGTAGACGGCGATCACGTCCAGGTCCAGCACCTCGGCCAGCGAGATCTCTTTCGAGTAGTGGCTGGCAAAGGTGGTCTTCAGCTCCGCCACCACGCGTTGCTTCAGCGCGTTGGCCCGCTCGCGCCCGATCTTCTGCAGGAACGGGAACAGCAGCCAGCCGCCCATGCCCCACGCCATGCCGAAGTTGCGGTTGAACTCGGTCGGGCTTGTGTCCAGGCCGCCGTAGAGGTAGACCTGCTTGTGGGTGGTCGAGCCATAGCGGCTGTATTCGCGGGCCGTCTTGTTCAACGCCGCTTCCATGCAGGTGAGGATCTGGCCGCCGAGCTTGCCGCCGCCCGTGGCGTCGAACGCGATCGTTGCGCCAGTGGCGACGAGTGCCTCGGTGAGGTCCTGCATGAACGTGGGCGACGCGGCGTTGCAGACGTGGACCGCACCTTGTGCCTTGAGCAGGTCCGCCTGCTCTTGCTTGCGCACGATGTTCACCAGCTTGATGCCATCCTTGAGACAGATCTGATTGAGCATCTGGCCCAGGTTGGAGGCCGCGGCGGTGTGCACCAGGGCGCTATGTCCTTCGAGCCGCATTGTCTCGACCATGCCCAGTGCGGTGAGCGGGTTGACGAATGACGACGCGCCGTCAGCAGGCGTGGCGCCTTCGGGCAGGACCAGGCACTGGTCCGCGGGAATGCAGCGGTACTGCGAGTACATTGCGCCGCCGATGGCAGCCACGGTCTTGCCTATCAAGGCTTGCGCCGCAGGGGACGAACCTGCATCGACGACCACGCCCGCGCCCTCGTTGCCAACCGGCATGGACGCATCCAGGCGGCCCGCCATGCTGCGCATCGCGCCTTCCGGAACGCGCGCGGTGACTACGGGGCGCTCGGCCGTTCCGCTGGCCTTGGCCGTGCTCATGTCGGCCGCACCGAACAGCAGGCCGAGATCGGACGGGTTGAGGGGAGAAGCTTCAATGCGGATGAGCACTTCATCCGGGCCAGGGCGCGGCGTGTCGATGCTGTCTAGCGACAGCTCGAGTTCACCGCTGCTCTTGATTTGCGAACGAAGTTGAAGTGCGGTGTGCATTCGATGTTTCCTTGGTCTGTCGGTTTGCGGTGAGCGGGGCAGCAGCGTGGGGCTGTTTTCGCCAGCAGTCAGCAATGTAGCAAGTTCCTGCGAATCCCGTACTGGGCCGGAAATTCAGGTCATGCGCCGGCCGACTGGCCATCATGCATCGCACTGATAGCGGTGGATATGTCGGCGGCGGAATTGCAGGCCTGATCTGGCCACTACACGGGCCCCACACAATTTGGGCTTCCAATATTCGGTAATTTCGAACCGATCCGGCAAGGAGAGATCGGAAACGGCCGTCGACCGGTCCGTCGCCGGTAAGCGAGCAAGACTGAAATCTCGCCAGGCCTGGAGATAGATGGGAATCGCTGGCTGGTGGGGATTGTCAAGCAATGCGCGCCATCGAAAAGACGCTCTGTTGCCAGCAGAGCGTATCGCGTTCGTCAGAGTCAAGATGCCGCCGACTGCAAAAGTTCCTCGACGCCAGGCTGCTCTTTCGTCCGGCTTTGACTAGTTTTATTGACGTAGCCCTCCGAAGCGCACTCGCTTGGCACAACGCCTTGGTTGCGAAGGTGGGCCGCGACCATCTCGCACCACTTGAGCAACTGGTGCTTGTCAAGATCCGCGACGACGTCTTCACCGAAAAGATTCGAAAGCTCAAGCGCGACTCCTGAAAAAGCGGCGCCGTCATCCCGAATGGTCAATACCCCGTCGCCATCTTGGTCGCACATCTCAATCCTTGTGGCAGACATATCCATTACCTCCTGAAGCTTCGTAACCGTCACTTGACTCGTAACCGTCATCTCAGGCGCCCCCTGCCTTGTCGGTCGCTTGGCCAGCGTATCTATGCTAGAAGATTGCCTTCCCTGCCACCAAGGGGAGTAACGGGCCCGGGGCCGCACCGTCCTTGACGGCCGGCCCGATTCACCTTCGGTGTAGCAGGGAGCTAAGAAGCGGTGCACACGGACGCCGCCGCGCTGGCGAGCTTTTATCTTGCCATCCTTCAGGGCATGTCCACTCAGGCACGCGACGGAGCCAGCCGCAATGCGGGTTTAGGGCTACGCTGAACAAGCCGAGTGAATTGAGGCGTTCAGGCTGATAAGAAAGTCTCGTCCAGGAAAAATGGCTC